>OMRS01000257.1 GCA_900313545.1 uncultured Eubacteriales bacterium
GCCCTCAAATGGCTTCTCATGCAGCAGGCACACCAGCTGGTGCCGCTCCGCGATGCGACGCATCATCTCCATGGTCAGCTGGTTGTGGTCGGTTGCCAGGTTGGCGTTTTCAAAGATCGGTGCCATTTCGTGCTGGCAGGGGGCCACCTCATTGTGTTCGGTCTTTGCGTAAACGCCCAGCTTCCACAGCTCCTCGTCCAGTTCGGCCATAAAGGCCTTGACCCGGGTGCGCAGCACGCCGAAGTAGTGATCGTCCATCTCCTGACCCTTGGGGGGCCGGCGGCCAAAGAGGGTCCGTCCCGTAAGAATCAGGTCCGGGCGCTGCCGGTAATCCTCCCGGTCGATGAGGAAGTATTCCTGCTCCGGTCCCACCGTCACATTGACCCTGCTGACCTCCTTGCCAAAGAGCGCAAGCACCCGGGACGCCTGACGGGACACGGCATCCATGGAGCGCAGCAGCGGCGTTTTCTTGTCCAGGATCTCTCCGTTGTAGGAGCAGAAGGCGGTGGGAATGTAGAGCGTGTCGTCCTTGACAAAGGCGAAGCTGGTGGGATCCCAGGCGGTGTACCCCCTTGCCTCGAAGGTCGCCCGCAGGCCGCCCGAGGGGAAGGAGGAGGCATCCGGCTCTCCCTTGATCAGCTCCCGCCCTGAAAACTCCATGATGGCCGCTCCGTCACGGGTAGGAGAAATAAAGGCATCGTGCTTTTCCGCCGTGATGCCCGTCATGGGCTGGAACCAATGAGTAAAATGGGTCGCGCCACGCTCGATGGCCCAGTCCTTCATCGCTGCAGCCACGGCATCCGCGATGTGGGAATCCAGCGGCTGTCCACTGACCATGGTCTCCCGCAGCGCCCGGTAAACGGGCTCCGACAGGCGCGCCTTCATGGTGCTGTCCCCAAATACCATGCTGCCAAACTGTTCCGTGATCCGCATCCCCATTGCCTCCCTTCAAAAACAGTCGGAGTATATCTTTCCTGCCCGGCCGCGTCAAGCCTGAGAGGGAAATAACAGCTGTTTCCTCCCCCGGAGCTCCTTTTTCCCGGCAGCCTCTTCCGGTTTAAGGCCCTGCATCTCCTGTCCGGGCTGCTGCCCTGCCCTTCCTTCAGACTTCCTTCGCCGGAGGGAAACGGAGCATCTGCGCGGGAGGTCCGCATGCCGCACCCCAAACAGGAAAGCCGCGCCTGACCGGCGCGGCTTTCCTTTATCGTGCAAGCAAAGGGTCGGAGAGCGTCCTTTTAAAGAATGTGATCAGCGGCCCCATGAACAGCGCAGTGATGATCGTACCGGCCCCCGGCATAAAGCCCAGGGCAAATCCGACCGCAACGCAGATCAGATCGCTGATGATCCGCACGGCCCGGAAAGGAAGAACCCTTCCGAACAGACGGGGCTTTCTGTCCGCGATGTACAGCGGAATCGCATCATAGGCGGAAACCCCGAGGTCCGCCGTATAGTACAGCGCCGCCGCAACACAGCTGAGGACGATTCCGATCACCAGGAAGGCGATCCGTCCGGGAATGCTCGGCTCACCGAAGACCTGCGCCAGAAGTTTTTCCGAAAACTCGACGGCATACCCCACAAGAAACAGGTTGATAAAGGTGGAAACCCCGATGTAGCGCCGGTCCAGGAAAAAGTCAATCAGAAGCATGACGGCATTGATGATCATGTACAGCGTGCCAAAGCCGATGGGAACCACCTGGTGGATCCCGTTGCAGAAGCACTGGAACGGGTCCACTCCAAAGGAAGCGCGTTTGAAAAAGCCGACCGCGATCCCGGCCAGCGCCATACCGATGACCGCCATCCGTATTCTGCGTCTTTTCTTTTGCTCCATATGCCCTCCTCTAAAAGATCCTGACAGCTGCACCGCAGCCGGCACCGTATGCAAAACGGGTTCGGTCATCTGCAGGCTGCAAAAAAGCCGGGCACCAGGGCCCGGCTGAAAAAGTGTCGGTGCTGCTCAGTATTTTGCGCATTCAGGAGCATGTGCTTCGGCGGAGGCGGGATCATACCAGATGAGGTTGTTTCCGGTTTCCTTGTCAAAGAGCTGGATCAGCTTCGGCCTGGTGGTGAAGTTGATGACGGACCCCATGGACACATCCGTCTCCAGGTCCTTGGTTGAAATGACCATGACCACCTCATCATCTCCGGAACGGGCATGGAGGTTGTATTCGGAGCCGAGAAGTTCGCTCACCTCAACCTTGGCGGAAAGCTCTCCCTCGCCCACGTTGATGTGCTGCGGGCGAATGCCGCAGATGACGTCGCAGGGCTTGACGCCGCGGGACCTGAGGGCCTTCTGCTGGAATTCCTCAAGCTCGAACCTGACGCCGCGGATTTCAGCAATGTAGGTGTCCCTCTCCAGCAGAAGCCTGCAGTGATCAAAGAAATTCATGATCGGCGTGCCGATAAAGCCGGCCACAAAGAGGTTGACGGGCTTGTTGAACAATTCCTGCGGGGTGCCGATCTGGTTCACATACCCGTCCTTCATAATCACGATCCGGTCCGCCAGGGTCATGGCTTCCGTCTGATCATGGGTGACATACATAAAGGTGGTGCTGATCCGCTCGCGCAGCTTGATGATCTCGGCACGCATCTGGTTGCGCAGCTTGGCATCCAGATTGGAAAGCGGCTCATCCATCAGGAAGACCTTGGGGTCGCGGACCATGGCACGGCCGATGGCCACACGCTGGCGCTGGCCGCCGGAGAGCGCCTTCGGTTTGCGGGTGAGGTATTGGGTGATATCCAGGATTTCGGCAACCTCATGCACCTTTTTGTCGATCTGGGGCTTGGGAACCTTTTTGAGCTTCAGGGCAAAAGCCATGTTCTCGTAAACGGACATATGAGGATAGAGGGCATAGTTCTGGAAAACCATGGCAATGTCGCGGTCCTTCGGGGCGACGTCATTCATCAGGACGCCGTCGATATACAGTTCGCCCTCGGAGATGTCCTCCAGCCCGGCAACCATGCGCAGCGTGGTGGACTTTCCGCAGCCGGAGGGACCGACCAGTACAATGAATTCCTTGTCCTTGATCTGAAGGTTCACGTCGTGGACAGCCGTCACTTTGTTGTCATAGATCTTTTTGAGGCCTTTGATTAACACATCGGACATACTCTTGGCTCTGGCAAAGCGGCCCACCCGCATTTGCCTCGCACCCGCCCGCAGGGGACCCGGTGCATTACGACAGGTCTCCACACTGCCGCACCGCAAGCCACGCGGCTGGAATCACCCTCCTTTGTTCTTTGCGCAGTCCATAGAGTGGAGTGAAACTGCGTCAAATATGCTTCCATGAATTATAGGTGCACCACTATCCGGTGTATATGATGTAATGTGATTTTGATATGACATAATGATAATTCCCACCCTGGTCCGGCGTGCGGGAAATGCCCATATATTTCATGCGTTATGTTTGCAAATCCCACAAAAATTCGCGATATTTCGGGATGTGCTGCTGTTTTCCAGCATGGAGCAGACAACATAATGCCATGATGTTGCGACATAATCCCATCCAACATTCTTCCATATGAGAATAGAATTTCATCAGCGATTTATGTTATAAATCCAACAAACTGACAGGAGGCTAGAACCATGAAACGTATTTTGTCCGTCGTATTTGCCCTGGCCGTGATGATGGCCCTGGTGGTGACCTCAGCCAGCGCTGCTGACTACACCATCAACGTGAACATCTGGGACGCCAACCAGCAGAAGGGTCTGCAGGAGATCGCCGATGACTGGACCGCCATTTCCGGTGTGCCGGTCAAGATCGAAGTCGTTGACTGGAACAACTACTGGACCCTGCTGGAGGCAGGTGCCAGGGGCGGAGACCTGCCCGACGTGTTCTGGTGCCATTCCAACACCGTCCAGATGTACATGGAGAATGACCTGCTGCTCAAGCTCAATGACTATGTCCAGAAAGACGGCATTGACATGAGCAAGTACTATGAAGGCATCACCAAGCTCTATACCCGCAGCGACGGAAACATCTATGCACTGCCCAAGGATCACGATACCATCGCGCTTCTGTACAACAAGGCCATTTTTGACAAGTACAACGTGGCCTATCCCACCGAGGACTGGACCTGGGAAGACGCCTACAACGCCGCCAAAGAGATTACCGAAAAGTCCAACGGAGAAGTCTACGGCTATGCGCTGAACACCTCCAACAATCAGGACGGCTGGTACAACCTGGTGTATGACTACGGCGCACAGATCATCACCGACGACCACAAAGGCACCACCATCGGTTCTGACGCCGGCAAGGCCGGTATGGAAATGGTCCGCAAGCTCCTGACGGTCGCCGCTCCCCAGACCGTGGTTGCCGAGACCGGTACCGACTCCCTGTTCCAGTCCAACAAGGTCGGCATGATCACGCAGGGTTCCTGGATGATCAACTCCTTCTACACCGCTGAGAGCCACGCCGACTACTGCTGGGCTTCCCTGCCCTATGCGGACCTGAACGGCAACGGCAAGTGCGACGACGGCGAGCGCTGGAGCTGCTACAACGGCCTGGGCTGGGCTGCCGCCTTCAACACCAAGCATCCCGACGAGTGCGCAAGCCTGATCGAGTACTTCTGCAGCGACGAGGCTCAGAAGAAGCAGGCCAAGCTGGGCGTCACGATGGCCGGCATCAAGGGCATTTCCGATGAGTTTGCCAATGCGTTCCCGGGCATGGACGTCTCCCCTTTCACCAAGGCTGAATCCTTCAACCTGTACTTCCGTCCCTACACCCGCAACACAGTGGTTTGGGAAGATGCGCTGCAGCAGCAGGGCGGTTTCCTGGATGCCTGGCAGGATCCGAGCAACCCCGAGCTGATGGCAACCGCCTGTGACAACGCTCAGAGGATCATCGAAGAAGCCATCGCAGCCGAATAATCCCGCTTCTGTCAATTCCCTGCACCCTCCCCGCCAAACGGCGGGGAGGGATTCCTGAATTTATACGAGGAGGGGTAACATGACAAAACCCCGTAAAAAAATGACCCCTGCGGCAAAAAACGAGGCCATATGGGCATGGGCATTCATCCTTCCCACAATCATCGGCCTGATCGTACTCAACTACTGGCCCGCCATCGATACGGTGATCCAGTCCTTCTACAAGACCGGTGACTTTGGCAAAGGAAACAAGTGGGTCGGCCTGGCCAACTATGAAAAAGTGTTCGGTTCCGCGGAGATCTGGCAATCCCTCTGGAACACGGTCAAGTACGCGCTCATCGAGGTCCCCTTCGGCGTGTGCATTGCCCTGGTTCTGGCGGTATTTCTCAACAAAAAGCTCAAAGGGACCTCCGCCTTCCGCACCATCTTCTTCCTGCCCATGGTCTGCGCACCCGCAGCGGTTGCCATGGTCTGGCGCTGGCTGTACAACCAGCAGTTTGGTCTGCTGAACAATCTCTTCCATACCAATATTGCCTGGATCTCCGATCCGAACCTGGCATGGATCTCCATCGGCGTCATCGGCGTATGGTCGGTCATCGGCTATAACATGGTGCTGTTCATTTCCGGCCTCCAGGAGATCCCCGGTGACTATTATGAAGCCGCTGCAATTGATGGCGCGACCGGCATCAAGCAGTTCTTCAAAATCACGGTCCCGCTGCTGTCCCCGACAACCTTTTTTGTCGTGCAGACCCGCCTGATCGGTGCGCTGACCGTCTTCGACCTGAGGTTCATGGTCATCGACAAAACCAACGTCGCACTGAAGAAAACCCAGTCTCTGGTCTTCCTCTTCTATGATTACGCATTTACCAAAGGAAATCAGGGATACGGAGCTGCGGTGGTCATCTTCCTGGTGATTTTCATCATGATTATCACGTTCATCCTGCAGAAGCTTGAAAAGAAGCTTGTGTTCTACAACTGAGAAGGGAGGAAGGAGAATGCACAGCGCAATCGCAAGGGCCAGGCTCAGCAAGGCAGTCATTTATTTCATACTGATCCTGTTCTCTTTTATCATGATTGTCCCCTTTGTCTGGATGATCCTGACGGCACTCAAGACGAACCAGGAAGCAATCTCAGTGGATCCTTTCTACATCTTCCCTTCCGGCGGATGGCACTGGGAGAACTTTCTGAAGGTCTGGGAAAGCTATAACTTTCTCATCCTGTACAAAAACACGCTGCTGATGATCCTCTTCCGGGTGATCTGCGCCTGTCTGACCGCGACAATGGCAGGATATGCCTTCGGCCGGCTGCGCTTTCCCGGAAAAAACCTGATGTTCGCTCTGGTTCTGGTCCAGATGATGATCCCCTCTCAGATCTTTATTATTCCCCAGTACTTAATGGTTTCCAAGCTGGGCCTGCTCAACACGGTGACCGGTCTGGTCTTCCCCGGCCTGGTGACGGCGTTCGGCACCTACCTGCTGAAAACCGGCTACCAGGGATTGCCAAAGGATCTGGAAGAAGCAGCGGCCATTGACGGCTGCAACGTCGGGCAGCGCTTCCTGCTTATCATGATGCCGCTGACCCGGTCTTCCATGGTTTCCCTTGGAATCTTTACCGCTTTGTTCGCTTTTAAAGACCTGATGTGGCCCATGATCGTCTGTACCAGATCCGAGACCACCACCCTCGCGGCAGGTCTTGCCAAGATGCAGGGTCAGTACAACAACGATTATCCCACGATGATGGCGGCCGCGGTGCTTGCACTGATTCCGATGATCGTGATCTACGTCATCTTCCAGAAGCAGTTTGTGGAAGGCATTGCCACATCCGGCGGAAAGCTGTAGTTTCGGCCGGGCGTTTTCCCGCTTTCCCCGTACCGGCACACAGACAAACAAAGAACCCGATTGTCCCGCTCAGGGTGATTTCAGACAGATAAGACTTCGAAGAGAACCGGCGGATTTCCGGTTCCTTCAAAGTCTTGTTTTTTGAAAGGAAGGGCAGAATGGAAAAAACGGCGTTATTTGAAAACAGCCGGTATCGCACAATGCTCAGCCAGCGGAAGCTCGCGGAACTGATGCTGCTGTCCTGCGGAGTGGAATCCTGTGTTCCGGGATACGAATACGCTGCCGGGAACCGGGAAGGCTATCATCTGCACGTGATTCTCTCAGGGAAAGGAATCCTGAGCGTCAACGAACAGATCACCCGCCTGCATTTCGGACAAATGTTCATTACAAAGCCCGGAGAGGAGACCTGGTATCGTGCAGAGAAGGAGGATCCGTGGTCCTATTGCTGGATGGCCTACGACGGAACGGAAGCCCTCCAGTATACCGAGGCGGCAGGATTCCCAGGTGGAATCAACTGGCAGAACTGCCACATCGATACCAGCCGGTTCTATGCACTGGTCCAGAATACCCTGCAGTATTCCTCCAACCTGACCCTCTCAGGTGACCTTCACCGGCTGGCCAAGCTGATGGAGTATCTGGCCGTCGCCATTGAATCCGCCAGCCGGGACAGCAAGGTCGCCCAGCGGAAACCGGAATACAGTTCCGCGGTCTATGTGGAATATGCCGTTAACTATCTGCAGACCAACTACGCCAATGCCAAGATCAATGACCTTGCCCAGCAGATCGGGATTAACCGCAGCTATCTGACGAGCATCTTCCGAAAACAGATGGGTCTCTCGCCGCAGGAATACCTGATGCAGTACAGGATGGACAAAGCCCATGACCTTCTGCTGGAGAGTGACGTCTCGGTCCAGGAGATTGCCCTGCGCGTCGGTTATGAAAACGCACTGACTTTTTCCAAAATCTTCAAGAGTTATTACGGTCTCAGCCCTGCACATTACCGGCAGAAAAACCGGCATACGGAGGAAACGCCCGGCTGAGCGGATGAGGAGCATGCACAATGAGTATTATTGATAACAGCGCAGATGGCCGCATTACCCTGCAGACAAGGGACAGCAGCTATCATATGGCGGTTGACAGCTACGGCTATCTCCGGCACTTGTATTACGGAAAAAGGCTGGATCCGGAAGATCTGTTCTATTTGTATCGGAATTATGACCGGGGGTTTGCCGGCAATCCCTGTGCAGCGGGAAGCGACCGCAGCTATTCCCTGGATACCGTCAGTCAGGAATTCAGCACCAGCGGCGTAGGCGATTACCGCATCCCAGCTCTGCGGGTGATGAATTCTGACGGAAGCCGGATCGCCGATCTGCGATATGTGCGCCATGAGATCCGGTCCGGAAAGTATGCTCTGCCCGGGCTGCCTTCCTCCCGGGACACGGACGGGGATGCGCAGACACTGGAAGTCATCCTGCAGGACGAACCATCCAGACTGATCGTCCGGCTTCTGTACGGGGTACTCCCGGAGAAGAACATGATTGCCCGCGCGGTGATCTATGAAAACGCCGGTGACAAGCCCGTTGTCCTGGAAAAGGCGGGATCCTGCTGTCTGGAACTTCCCTTCGGGAAATGGGACCTGCTGCATTTCCACGGACGGCACAATAAGGAGAGAACTCCCGAGCGGGTCCCTGTGCTGCACGGGATTCAGACGATCGGTTCCAGCAGGGGAATGTCCAGCCACCATCACAATCCTTTTGTGATCCTTTGCGACCATCTGGCGACGGAAGACCACGGCGACTGCTACGGGCTGATGTATCTGTATTCCACCAATTTCCGCGCCGAGATCGAAAGGGACTCCTACGGCTCCGTCCGCGCGGTCATGAGCCCCGGAGATGAGGGCTTCCGCTGGACACTTCAGCCCGGCGCGCAGTTTGCCGCACCTGAAGTCCTGATGAGCTGGGCACACGGGCTGACAGCGCTCAGTCAGCAGTTTCACAAGGCGGTTCGGGAAAACATCTGCCGCGGGGAATACAGCCTTGCGCACCGTCCAGTGCTGATCAACAGCTGGGAAGCCAACTATTTTGACATCGAGGCAGGGCGGGTCCTGAAGCTGGCCAGACAGGCAGCAGAACTGGGAATCGAGCTGTTTGTTCTGGATGACGGCTGGTTCCGCGGCCGAAAGGATGATAACGCCGGTCTGGGGGACTGGGAATACGACCCGGAAAAACTCCCGGATGGCCTGGACAATCTGATTAAAGGCGTCCGCGAAACAGGGATGCTGTTCGGCATCTGGGTGGAACCGGAAATGGTCAACGAAAATTCGGATCTGTACCGCGCACACCCCGACTGGGCCCTGACCGTGCCGGGAAGGAAGCCTGCCCACGGCAGGAACCAGCTGGTACTGGATCTCTCCCGCAAAGACGTCCAGGATTTTATTATCCAGTTTATGACTCGTCTGCTTTCCAGCCACGATATTTCCTACATCAAATGGGATTTCAACCGGTGCGTCACGGACGTTTACTCCCACCTGCTCCCGGCAGAGCAGCAGGGTGAAGTTGCTCACCGCGCCGTCCTCGGTCTCTACCGCGTTCTTGAGACGCTGACCACGCGCTTCCCGAAGGTGTTGTTCGAGGGGTGTTCCGGCGGAGGCGGGCGTTTTGACGCCGGGATGATGGCCTACACGCCCCAGATCTGGTGCTCGGACGATACCGACCCCATCGAGCGGCTCTCCATCCAGAAGGGAACCTGTTTCGGCTATCCCCTCAGCACGATGGGCGCACATGTATCGATTGCCCCGAACCATCAGACCGGACGTACCACCCCTATTTCAACCCGCGGAGCGGTTGCCATGACCGGCGCATTCGGCTACGAACTGGACCTGAACCTGGTTTCCGAGGAAGAAAAGAAGGAAATCCGCAGGCAGGTGCAGCAGTTCCGGGAGGATGAACCGCTGATTCAGCGGGGACTGTACTATCGTCTTGGCGAGGAAACGGAAGACATGGATGCATTCTCCTGGCTTCTGGTCAGCGAGGATCGGGATCAGGCCCTCCTGAGCGTCGTTGCGACGGCGACCCACGGAAACGCCCCTCTGATCCATGTCCGCTTCAAGGGGCTGGATCCCTCCTCCTTGTACGAACTGTGTGAAGACGGTCTCAAACGTTCCGGCGCCGCGCTGATGAATGCGGGCTATACCCTTCCCATGCTGACAGGGAACTACCCCGCCTTCCGGCTTCACCTGAGGAGAGTCCCGGACGAATCCGGCAAAAAGGAATAAGCCATGAAGAACAGGCTCGTGAACTGGTTTCATGCCGAGCGGGACAAAATGCGGGAGCTGAATGCCAGAGAGAAAGTCCAGTATATCTGGGGATATTATCATCTGTGGATCATCGGGATCTCCGCATTTCTGGCAATCAGCGTCTTCCTGACGGTACGCATCTCGACTGCCATCCGTGAAGAATGGCTTCACGGCATGTTTGCCAACACCATGGCAGACGCCGGAAACGGGTCTGAGCTGTGGAAAGACTTCACGGAATTCTCCGGACTGGACCTGACCCAAGGGCGGGTGGAGTTTAATGCCGAGGCCTATTTCGACTATCTGAAAAACCAGGCCAAAGGAAACAATTACTACAATGCTTTTGTTGCCCTGACGGACGGTGGAATTCTGGATTTTATCACAATGGAAACCCCGTCTCTGGAGGCTCTGGCCCAATCCGGCCGGCTGACGGATCTGCGTCTGGAGCGCTGCCGGGAACTCTATACCCGCTATGCGGACCGGCTGGTATATTTCCATGGGATTGAGGGAGAGATTCCTGTCGGCTTTGACATTTCTGACAGTCTTCTGGTAACAAAATACGGTCTGTACAGGAACAGCTGCGCAATAGGAATCTGTGCGCAGTCGGAGAAGATGGATACGATCGCACTGTTTATGCGTTTTATCCTTAAGGAGAAGTAGCCCATGCGGGACTGGATCAATTCTTTTTTATCCAATGACAGCACCTTCGGCAAAACGATGACAAAAATCGGCATCATTGCCGGCGCGAACCTGCTTTTTGTCATCTTTTCTCTGCCAGTGGTCACCCTCGGTGCCGCATGGGCGGCAACGCTCCATGTCATGTTCAAGGTTCTCAGAGGAACTGAAACCCTCAACCCGTTCAGGCTGTTCTGGACAGGATTCAGGAAGAACTTCAGACAGGCCACCATCGCCTGGCTGGCCATTGTGGCACTGGGGCTTCTCGGATGGGTGGACATCCGCTTTCTCCTGCACATGGGCGACGCGGGTGCGTTTTTCCGCTATGCCGTGTACGCCGTAAGCGTGGTGCTGCTCATCGGCGCAGTCTTTCTGTTTCCCACGATGGTCGCCTTTTCCAACAGACTGACGGTTCTTCTCCGCAGCGCCTATTATTTCGCGTTCAAAAAACCCGTGAGGCTGATCGTCCTGCTTTTCTTCCACGTGGTTCCATTGGTGGTCACCTATACGGACATACAGATGTTGCCGCTGTATGCGTTTGTCTGGTGTTTCTTTGGATTTGGCGCGATCGCCATGCTGACCGCAAAGCTGCTTGTAAACGATTTCGCCAAGCTTTTGCCGCTGGTCGATTCAGAAGGAAATTACTACTATGACGAAAACGGGAATCCCCTGATGCCCGGTGATGAAGACAAGATCATCGGCGACAGAGGGACCTATTCAACCGCTGAAGAAGATATCCTGAAAGAAATGCTCGAACTGGATATGGGAGAAGGAAAGACACAGAAAAAGAAGTCAAACCGGAAATCCTGAAAAGGAACGGATTGCACCCGGATCAGGGGAGATGAAATGAACATGCCAAAAATTACATTTATGGGCGCCGGATCCACTGTATTTGCAAAGAACGTACTGGGTGACAGCATGCTGACGCCGGCACTGGAGGAGAGCACCATTGCCCTGTACGACATCGATGCCATGCGCCTTGATGAATCTGCACAGATGCTGGAAGCCATCAACCGCAACCACGGATCGAAAGCCCGGATTGAGAAATATCTGGGCACCGAAAACCGCAGGGACGCGCTGCGTGGCGCAAACTACGTAATCAATGCGATCCAGGTGGGCGGATATGATCCCTGTACGATCATCGACTTTGAGATTCCCAGGAAATACGGACTGAAGCAAACGATTGCAGACACGCTGGGCGTCGGCGGCGTGTTCCGCGCACTGCGAACCATTCCGGTGATGCTGGACTTTGCGCGGGACATGGAGGAGGTCTGCCCTGGTGCATGGCTGCTGAACTACACCAATCCCATGGCAATGCTGACGGGCGCAATGCTGCGGATGACCGGAGTCAAAACCGTGGGGCTGTGCCACAGCGTCCAGGTCTGCGCACCCACACTGCTCAAGGAACTCGGAATGGAATATGACGAGAAGGTGCAGTGGAAGATCGCCGGGATCAATCACCAGGCCTGGCTGCTCGAATGCACCAGGGACGGGGTGGACCTGTATCCGGAGATCAAACGCCGTGCGTTGCTGTACAACGCAGGCAAGCTGGATATCGGTACCTTTGAGGAGCGGATCCACGGGCTGAGTCAGGGCGAGGAACTGCCTGACTGGTGGATGGAACGCATGAAGGACAACTACACACTTTACAGGGAGACCGGAAAGCACGACGATATGGTACGGCTGGAGATTCTTCGCCGGTTCGGCTACTATGTCACCGAATCCAGTGAACACAATGCCGAGTATACCCCCTGGTTCATCAAGGAACGCTACCCGGACCTGATCCACCGTTTCAACATCCCCCTGGACGAATATCCACGGCGCTGCATCCGTCAGATTGAGGACTGGAAAAAACGCGGCCATGAGCTGACGCAGAATCCGCTGCTGAAGCATAAACGGACCCATGAATATGCCAGCTATATCATGGAGTCGATGGAAACCGGCATTCCCACCCGCATCGGCGGCAATGTGCTCAACAACGGGTTGATCACCAATCTGCCGCGAAACGCCTGTGTGGAGGTTCCGTGTCTGGTGGACCGCAATGGCGTACAGCCGACCTTCATCGGCGATCTGCCGGAACAGTGCGCCGCGCTGAACCGGACCAATATCAACGTGCAGCTGCTGACCATCGAAGCTGCGCGGACATTGAAAAAGGACTATATTTATCAGGCGGTGATGATGGATCCTCACACTGCCGCGGAACTGTCCATTGACGATATTGTAAGCATGTGTGACGAGATGATCGACAGGCACGGAGACTGGATGCCGAAGTTCAGCTAGAGGGATTCCCGACTGTCCTTCGGAACTCTTCCGCCGGTTCATATTCTGGACAAACAGATTAAAGCTTTTTCATGAAACGGACCTCCATCGGCCTGTCCGATGGAGGTCCGTTTCATTCTTCAGCGAAAACGGGTTTATTCTTCTGACCTCCACCCTGACGGGCCTGTCATGGATCTTTTTCGTCCCGTTCGATGGATTCTGAATTCTTGTTGTCCCCTTTTCCTTCTTCAATGCAGCATTCAATGGCCCTCCCCATCCCTCCTGTCCTGCAGACGAATGTTCCAAAGGTTCTCCGGGAAGTCGTTCCGATCTCGATCCCGCAAAGATCCCCTGTACAGGCAGGTCATCCCTCCAGTTTTCTCTGTCTCCTCCTCACACTTCGGGTCCCTGGCGATCCGCACACTGCCCTTTCCGGCGGAATGTGCCAAAATGTACATTTGATTCACGACTGGTTTCCACTTATAATGAGCGTATCTTTCACAGCGGAGGCAGGACCATGAACAAATCTTTCAAGGAACAGGCGCACACCGCGCTTATCATTGTCATTGCCCTGCTGCTGATTCTTGGCATATTTGCCTGGTTCCGGAGTCATCTGAGCATGGAGCTGGATTCCGCGGTCAGACTGTATCTCACCCAGAATGCGGAGGCCACCGCCCAGGTGTTCCATACCAAGCTCAATGACCAGCTGCTGATGCTTGAGTCCCAGACCCGTTACTTCACGGACGTGGATCTGACAGACTACAATCAGATGAAGCAGACCATTCTGTCCACCCGGGGCATCGGGGATTTCGAGGAGATCGGCGTTGCCTCCGCCACCGGAGCGACCCTCAACTACAACGGACAGTCCTCGGGCAATATTCTCCTGCGGGATTACTTCCAGGAAGCACTCTCCGGCTCCAGCAGCATCTCCTCCGCCATCCAGCCCAATGATGACGGCAAGAAGCTGCTGTATCTTGCTGTACCCATCCGCCAGCATGAGAAAGTGACAGGGGTCATCTACGGCGCCTTTACCCGGGAAGTCCTCAACCATCTGGTCAACACGGTCCAGTTCACCGCCTCGAGTTCCAACGTGCTTCTTTCCTCTGACGGCACCATCATGGCCCGCACGGAGGACAACCCTTTGCTGCCCGGGAACTTTGACAACCTGCTTGACCTGGTGCCGGACGCCCGCCTGTCCCCGGACGCCGGCCCCCAGATTCTTTCCTATTCTCACGACAGGCAGAACATCATCGTGGCGCTCACCCCAGTGGGTCTGCACAACTGGTTCTTTGCCACTCTGTTCCCCGAGTCGGTGATCGGAAGACAGGGCAACCGCATCACCAACTACATGATGTTCTCCATTCTCGCCATCTGCGGGGTCTTTCTGTCCCTCATGACCTACCTGCATTTTCTCTCCCGGCACCACCTGAAGGTGGAGCAGAATCTCTCCGAACAGGCCAGCACAGACCGCCTCAGCGGCCTGCTCAACAAGATTTCCTTCCAGGAACAGGTGGGTATGGCGTGCAGCCCCAGAGACTCCAAAGGCCATCCCGTCCCCCTGAGTCTCTGGGACTTTGGCGCCCTCCTGATCATTGACCTGGACAACTTCAAAAGGGTCAATGATACCCTGGGGCACGCCATGGGCGATCTGGTGATTCAGGATGGCGCCCGGAAAATCCATTCTGTGTTCCGGGAAGGGGATCTGGTGGGCCGCATCGGCGGCGATGAGTTTGCGGTCTTCCTGCGGTTCAGCTGTGCCCACGAAGAGGACGCCCTGAACCATATCCGAAAGCGTGCATCCCAGGTAGTTTCCGGGATGCGGGAGGACTATTCCGCAGACGGTAAGACGGTTCCGGTCTCCGTATCCATTGGCATAAGTATCTTTCCACGGGATGGACAGACCTATGAGGTCCTCTACCGCGCCGCGGACCAAGCCCTCTACATCGCAAAGGAGAAAGGAAAGAACCAGTATGCGCTGTATGAATAGCCTGCTTTCCCGCGTCCTGCTCACAGGTCTTCTCCTTTTCTGCCTTCTGAGTTTTTGCGCCTGCGGGAAAGCCCCTCCTCCCCGCGCCACACCCTCACCCGCTCCCACGGAGGCTCCTGTGAAGCCGCTCACCTTTCCTCTGGCCCTGCGCACCGGCTACTCCACCTCCACCGACGATCCCCGCGGCATTGCCCTTGCATGGATGGCGGAGGAACTGGAAAAGCAAAGCGGCGGAGAACTGCGTATGGAGGTCTTCCCCGGCGGCGCCCTGGGCAGCGATGACGAACTGATCGCCGGGCTGCTCACAGGAGAGGTGGATATGACCGTCTCCTCCGCCGGCAATTTCGCGCTGTACGCCACACGCATCGGCGTCTCCGCCCTTCCCTTCCTGTTTGAGGACTTTTCCTCCGCATGGGAGTTCATCGACTCCCCGGACTACCAGATGCTGTGCCGGGACCTTGAGCCCTTCAACATGCACGTACTGGCCTTTTTTGACAACGGCTTCCGCTGCATCACCACATCCCTGGCCGCGGGAGAAATCACCTCGGTGGAGAGCATGAAAGGCCTGAACATCCGGACCCCGGACAATCAGATCCTCATGGAAACCATGTCC
>OMRS01000362.1 GCA_900313545.1 uncultured Eubacteriales bacterium
ACGTTAGAGGAACAGGCTACAAGCTGATAGTGGAATAAACTCGACTCCTTGCTGGACAGAATAATAGATGTATCTCTGGACGTTCTATAAACCGCAGCCCCTACTCCAGGCACACTGGATGAAACACTACCTCACACACCCCTTCTTAGGCAGTCGGAATTTAGCCATCAAAGCTTTACGGAAACAGGAGTGAGTCCTTCTCCGGAGACCGTCAGCTTCGCTTTGCCGTCATCTGACTTCACAATAGCCTGGGCCTGACCGTAATATGTCGTGAAGGTCCCGCTCTGGTAACATTCCTCGGTACATGGCTGGGCGCTGCCGAATCCCAGCAATTGTCCGCCTTCGACAGTCACTGTCAACTGGGTGTCGCGGTTTGCCCAAACCACACCATCGGCATCTGTCAGTTCGATGCGGAAGTACCGCACCTGATCCGTGGAGTATTTGGGTTCTGAAAGAACACGGATGCGGACAGCGCCACTGGCACTTTTCAAAGAGGTGCTTCCCATCGACTTCCCCTCCTTGAATGCCTCGGCGGTAATCGTACCAGGGGTATAAGGGACCTGGAAACGGGCCATATTCTTCACGACCTCCTGTTGGCCCACTTTTTCGCCATTGAGGCTCAAAACAACCTGATCGGCACGGGCATAAACTTCCACAACGGCTTCTTGACCATCGCAACCGTACCAACTCCAGGAGGGAATGGCATTGGTGCCGCGCCAGGCGGCCTTGATCAGGTCGCCTTCCCGGATGGGCTGTACGGCCATGGAAAGCTTTCCGGTCCAGGTGGCGTCGGCCAGCTGGGCTTCCCCGTTCGGATTCCCCAGGATATCCAGCGCTCCGGTATCGGCCAGGATCCATGGGTAAGGCTTGGAGAATGTCATCATCTCCTCACCATAACCCCAACCGCCGATTCCTACCTCTCCCAGGTAGTCCCAGGCAGTCCACATGAAATCACCCACGAGATAAGGAAGACGTTCGACCATCTCCCAGTTACTGGGGATATCGATGGGCATGGTCTCGCTTCCCACAATGATGCGGCCGGGATGTGCTTCCCCTTCCGCTTCGTAACGTCCCTTGCCATAATTGTAACCGGCGATGTCCAGGGCGTCGAGGATGGGGGTGGTGAGCTGGTCGACGCCCGGGCTCATCAGATAGGGGCCGGACATGCTATCCCCCACCATGGAGACAATCTGGTTGTAGATCGTGCTGTTCATTTCTCCTCCGCCTCCCATCAGACCGGCCAATGGTGAATCCGGACTCTGCGCCCCACCGGCAAAAATGTCATTACCAGCAGCCGTCGTGGCAATGATCATGAGGTTGATGCCGCCGGTCACGGGCCGGGATGAATCCAGTCGATGCAGCTCATCAATGATGCTCAGTCCCACTTCCATGCCTTCAGGAAGAGCGGGTTCCCCTACCTCATTTCCGATGGAATACATCACCACGGACGGGTGGTTGAAATCCCGTCGCACCAGGGCGGCGATATCATCCTTGTAATTGTCCATGAATTGGAATGAATAGTCGTGGGCGGTCTTGTTCTTGAACCACATGTCCCAGGTCTCATCCATCACGTACATGCCCAGTTGGTCGCAAGCTTTCAGGATGTTCTCCGAAACCGGGTTATGGGCGCTCCGGATGGCATTGAAACCATACTGTTTCAACAAGGCGATCCGGCGGAAAGCGCTCTCTTCGTAGTCCGCGCTCCCCAGGATGCCGTTGTCATGATGGATGCAGCCGCCTTTCAATAGCACGTTTTCACCATTCACGAAAAAGCCATTCCCGTTCCATTCCAGAAGACGGATGCCGAAGGTTTCTTCTTTCATATCCCCGTTCTGGAGAGTCACCCGTGCCGTATACAGATGAGGATTCCCGGCACTCCAAAGCTTCGCATCAGGAATTTCAATTTGCCCGGGAGCGGATTTGGCAACCACCTTCCGACCGTCCAGGATTTCCACGGTGGCTTGGCCAGCATGAACTGTAAGGTCAGCGTCCACTTCGATGACGGCGGGATCAATGGAAAGGGTCTTGATCCGAACAGACTCTATATGTTCCTTGGGGGACACGGTCAATTCTACTGGCCGATAGACACCGCCGCCCGGATACCAGCGTGAGTTCGGATGGTCAGCATTGTCCACTTCGATCCGGATGACGTTGGCGCCGGCCTTGAGATGGCCGTCCAGATCCACGGTAAAGGGAAGATAGCCATAATCGCATCCACCTGCCAGTTCATCGTTTACAAAAACCCTTGCATTGCGATAGACTCCGTCGAAACTCAGGAATGCATGACTGTCCAGCCAGGATGAAGGAACTTCCAGCGTTTTGGAATAGGTATACTTTCCGCCATGGAAATAGGCTTCCGGACCTCCACCCGGAGCGTCGGCGCTACGAGCAGCGCCCAGCATGGCGTCATGGGGAAGATCAATCAAGGCAGTGCGTCCGTCATCGGCAGTGAAGATCCATCCCTTGTTGATGTCAGGAAATCCAGGTTGGGCCGTACATGCACAGGCCATTGCGCAAAGGAGCAGATAGATGATTCTTTTCATATGCAGCGATCAGGTTCTTCGTTTTATTGTCGTTTCAAAGATACATTTTTCCTGCCAATAAATAATTCTTTGTGATGCAAGTCTGCCTACATTTCATGTATTTATGCATTTTTTAAAAGAAGATTTGTCAAAATCAAAGTTTAGCAGCAAGAAGGTGGGTCAATTATGAGGACCACCAGGAAGACCCAGATGCCCATGAAGTCGGCGGCGAAGTAGAACGTGTGCATGCAGCG
>OMRS01000136.1 GCA_900313545.1 uncultured Eubacteriales bacterium
CGTATCCCTCCCCGGGCCCTCCGGGCCCTCTTTGTTCTCTTCCGGCATGCCGGTCTTCACCGGTCCCTCTTTTTCCTGAAACCCGCCGCTCAGCCGTTTACGGGTCCGTTCAGGTCCGAGGTGACCTCAATCACCGTCTGCCGGTCGCTGTACGTGCCGGGGACCTGGTATTCCCAGACGGTCCCCCCTCTTTCATCGCTGCCGGCCGGTGCAAAGCCCATCGTCTCATAAAACGACCTGACCATTCCATTCTTGGCCGTCGGATAATACACGCCAAGGATCCTGCGCATTCCCAGTTTCATGCATTTGCGGATCAGCGTATCCATCATGGCCGATTCCATTTCACGCTTCAGAACGCGGCAGCTCATCAGCCAGAGATCGATCCGGCAGGTATCGCCCTCCAGGTGCCCGATCACCACGGACACGACGCCATTGTCTCCAAAGCAGTCCTCGAGCTTTCCGTACATCGTCAGGTAGCTGCCGTCCGCCGCCAGCGCTTCAATTTCGCTTTGGGTATAGCGCCGCGTCGTCAGGTTAAACTGGTTGCTTTTGTTGGTGAGCTGCGCGATCCTGCCCATGTACATGGGCTCAAAGGGCAGAATCCTCGCCTTCATCCCCAGGCTCCTCAGATACGACTCGTAATCCGGAAAGCTCTTTTCCTGCATCCGGCGGGCCGCGTTGCTCCTGTACATTTCATTGCGCCTGAAATCATCCTCTGACAGGACGGTGGCCTCAAAAAAGCCGTTGCGGTCAATATTCCTGATGTATTCGCAGACCTCTCCGATTTCCGGTGCCGCAACCCCCGGCAGCTGCCCCGTCACGATGTGCCGCTCCGCGGGATTGTCATCCACGAAAACCAGACTCTCCGGCAGCAGCCCGAGAGAATCCGCGATGTCCGCAAAGTTGCGGTCCTTGGGATCCCAGTTTGCCCGGATGACGATGAAATCCTCCGGATGCAGCTCGCTGTCAGGATGATTGAGTCCGGCGAGGGCATTGCTTTCCTCATTCTTGGAGTCGACATTGAGAAGTATTCCCAGATCCCTGTGCGCCTTCAGGTACCGCTGGAATTCGGAATACGCCTGTCCGAGGGAGGTTTCAGGCCCCAGTTCAATGTTCTCCACGCCGTCATCTCCGATGACGCCTCCCCACAGCGTGTTGTCCAGGTCCAGAACAAGGCCCTTCTTGTTTTTGCCAAGCAGGGACTTGATGATGTTTGACACGTTGAAGGAGAGATAGGGAATGGCATTCACGTTGACCGCATACTTGTACATATGCCAGTAAAACGGATCTGACCATGCCGTCAGCCCGTAATCCGCCGACAGGTAATTGACGTCGCAGATGTAAAAATGCTCGTGGTCTGCCGCGTAATCATAAAAGCGCAGATTGAGCCGGGTCAGGAAATTCGTTGCCCCGTGCACATCCCAGGCGTCCCGGTTGCCAAGCAGACGGTAATAGGGCATTTCCATGTTGTTCTGGATAATCGGGCAGTGGTAGACCGCCTCGAGCCGGTCCCACATGGCCCTGAAGCGTTCGTATTCGCTCTCCAGCAGCGCGTTGACCGCATCCTTTGCATCCCTGAGCGAGGGCAGGGCCGTGACGTTCCTGCAGCAGGTGCAGATATAGATGATATCCGGCGCGAAGGCTTCAAGCTCAGCATTCGGGAACATCGCGTCCTGATAGTACTGGTTGTACTCCGACTCATAGAACGAAGGCTCGATTCCCTGGTCCAGCAGGAACAGTTCAAGCATCAGGCGGATGTTGCTCGTCGTGTATCCGCCGAGTATGGCAATCTTCTTGCAAACCCTTCCGGTCCCGTCCCCCAGCAGCTGGCGGCGCAGTTTCTTTTTGTGCGAAAGGATGGCCTCCGCATCAAAGGGATATTGAAGTTCTTTCAAAACAAGCCTCCTGTGGCCCGCATGAGCGCGGCCGCATCCATATGTTTCAGCTTAGAACTGTTCGTAAACGAAAAACGTATCGCCAAAGTATCCCAGCAGCAGCGCAAGGCCTGCACACATCAGCAGGAGCGCAAGTCCCCGCACGGTGCCAAGGTCCTGAACAGGATAGAATCCCTCCGGTTCAGGAAGGCCCTCCCTGTGCTGGCGGAGAATTGCCATCAGGGTTGCCGCACCCAGCAGCACAAATCCGGCAATGCACCAGAACGACATGAATGAGACGCCGGCGTGGGGCACAAAGAGCGCGCGGTAAAACCCGGCCGCCTCCCTGACAGTCCCGGTCCTGAAAAAGACCTGAATGAGATTGATCAGGAGGAAATTCGCCAGGATGGAGATCACGCGGCCCGCTTTTCCCCAGGACGGGGCTCCAGACTTTTTGCGGGCCTGCGCAAACAGCTTCTGGATGACGTAAAAGATGCCGTGCAGCAGACCGAATATGGCGAAATTAAACCCTACGCCATGCCAGATGCCGCTGATCAGGAAGGTGATGACGGCAGCGGCGGATTCCGGCAGCAGCTTGTGCTTTTTTCTGAATTCCTTCGGCATGCCCGCCATTTTTCTGCGGAAATGCACCGCCAGCGGATTGAACAGATAGGTCTGCAGCCATGCCGTCAGCGTCATGTGCCATCTGTTCCAGAATTCGCTGATGTTGCTGGTGATGAACGGCAGATTGAAGTTCGGCTGCAGCTTGTAGCCGATCATCCGGCTCATGCCGATGGCCATGTCGGAATAGCCCGAAAAGTCAAAATACAGCGCCGGCATGTTGGCGATCATGGCCAGAAAGAGCGTTCCGTTGTCGAAGGCGGAAGGCGCAAAGAAGACGCTGTCAAGGAACCTCGCCATATGATTGGCCAGCACGGCCTTCTTAAAGAACCCGAACACAAAGATCTGGATGCCCACGGCAAAGGATTCCCGGGTCATCCGCCGCGACTGCCGGAGCTGCGGCAGAAAGTCATTTCCCCGGACAAGCGGCCCGCACAGAAGCTTTGGGAAATAGGCGATGAGCAGCGCGACATTGATGAGGCTGGTTTCCGCCGGGCATTTTCCCCAGGAGACATCCATCAGGTAGCTGATCGCCGTGAAGATGTAGAACGAAATGCCCACGGGCGCCGCGATTTGAAGAAGGGTCACCTGGCGGCCCGTCACCGCCGAAAAGGTACCCAGTAGGAAATTGAAGTACTTGAAATAGCCGAGCAGAAGCACCAGACAGGTGACTAGCAGTCCGGCCGCCAGGGGCTTTCGGGGCTCCGGGCAGCGCTCAATGAACCGGCCGCCGGCGTAGGTGAGCCCAATGACGCCGGCAGTGCACAGGCAGAATTCCGGACGGTACAGACAGATCACGTAAAAGCTGGCCGCCAGCAGCAGCAGCTTCTTGATCACCGGGGCTGTCTTTGGCCCCGTCAGATGCTCCGCAAGAAAAATCAGCAGCAGCAGCACCGCGGCAAACGGATAAAAGCTGAGATCGTTGAAAGACATGCGCATCTCCTACAGTTTCTCGATAATCCGGGCAATCTCGTCTGCGAACATGGCATGCCCATCGGTATTGAAATGACCGTCGCCTATGGCGGAATTCACAAAGCCGTAGGGCAGTTTATGATTCTGCGCGTATTCCGAGGCAAACCTTCCGCTCATGTCCAGGAACCAGATCCCGTTTTTTTCGCAAAGGTCCGCAAACTGCCGGATCGTACTGGCATCGCTCCACACCTGCAGGCTCCCGTCCGCATTGATGGATGCCTTGGGATGGTAGGCGATGATCAGCCGGGTTCCCGCACGCTCCGCAATTCCGTGGAGCCACTGGGTGAACCGGTCAAGGACCTCCTCATCGTTTTTCGGCGCATCCAGGAGAGAATCCGAAATGCCGTCCTCATTGTCCCTTCCTGCTCCGGCAGCCGCTTTCTGATAGCTCTCCAGCTGCGAATGCAGCAGGCGCAGGAAATGGTTCTGACGGGCGAAACCGGAAAGGATGCCCTGTGCGGGAACGGACTCATGAAATGTCCTCCCCCGCATGACCTCCTCAAATTCGTAGTCCGAAAAGATGATGTTGATCGTCTCGATGACCGCACATCTGGACGGCTGATACTTTTTGAGGGCCGCCTCCAGATTGCTGCAGCAGGACAGCAGGTCATGATTGGACATCCCGATGTTGTAGACCTTCGCATCCCTGAACCTGTCGGAAAGGCGCATCACCGTGGCGTCCTTCATCGGTACCTGGAGCGCTTCCATGTGCGAGCTGCCCACAATCAGGATATCGACCGGATCCCCTTCCCTGTAATCCCCCGGATTGACATATCCCTCATTGTTCATTTTCCCCCAGGCAAATCCCTCCGTGCCCCGGGAATAAAACGCATTTGGCGCCCAGCGGTAATTGGTTGCGCCGTCCGGGTCCTCGACCCGCACGGGCAGATGGTAGTACACCTCGCAAAACAGCGACAGTCCCAGAAACGCCAGGACAGCCGCCGCCGTGATGCGTCCCAGCGCCTTCCAGACGGAGTGCATTGTCATATCGTCAAACCCCTGCGTCGCGCATCTCCGTTTCGGAGCATGCCGTCATTTTTTCATGTATTCTGCCGTCATACAGCTCAATCATCCCGATCTTCGGGTGCATCAGGAACACCACCATCCCCCAGCCCATGCACGGGGCCGGCTGGGGCTCCAGGAACACGGAATACCCCTGCGCCTCAAGGCGGGCTATCTCCCCCTCAAAATCCTCTGCCGTAAAGCACAGATGATACGGTGCATTTTTGTAATGCTTCAGGAGGCCGTAGACCGGCGAGAGCTGATCCATCGGGGAAACCAGCTCGATCCGCGTTCCCTCCTTCACGAGAAACGCCATATACGTCCTGCGGACCGGATCCTCTGCAGGCGGATGCTCCACCTCATATCCAAGCTCTCTGAACGCGTCCACGCTCGGCGCCATTTCCTTGACAAGATATCCAATATGATGAAAGTGAAGCATACCCGTCCCCTTTGCTGTGGCATTCCATCCGGTTCACCGCACATGCGCTGCCCGGGTGAGCAGTCCATATCACGGACCGATCTCCTCCATGCAGAAAAATCAGGCCTGCGGCTGTTCCCCCATGCTCCCGTCAAGCAGAAAAAGGAGGGAAAACCGCTGCCCCTGCAGCCTGATTCTAACATCAACTATTGCCCGTTTCAAGGTTCATCTCACCCCCGCGTGCCTGCCGGCGGGGCCGGAAACACCGGATGTGTCACCGAATGCATCGTCAGTCAACAGGCTCCAGGCATGCCCCGGCCCGCTCCAGCAAATCCGACAGGCCATCCTGTGACAGAACACCCCGCTTCAGGTCCGGAGGCAGTTCTCCCCGTTCGTCGGCTTCATAGTCCTCCAGCCACTGCCCGCAGGTGTAGTAGGCGTTCAGCGCGGCAATCCTTCCGGGATCCGGGAAGGCAGACGCCTCCTCGAACAGCCGCTCATAGTGTTCCACGCGCTCGATCCGGTCCAGGCGGTAAAAGCGGCGGAACGTGACTGCGTTCCTGGTGACCTGCTCATTCCACATCTGTGCCGGACGGACCCAGATGCCGCCCTCGCCATAGAGGGCGCGGTAAACCACCATCGGGCTTTCATCCTCCGAATGCCTTGCAATGGCGATCACCTCGTAGTTATTCCCCTTGAAGTGACGGTACCGGCCGGGCGGGATGGTCCGGACCGCTTCCTCGTAAGTCATATTCTGATCCTTTCTGCAGTCGCTTGGCGCGGTCATCTCTGTTTTCCGGAAACACGGAAGGTGTCCGGCGATCAGTCATGATTGCCGGACACCTTCCGCACTTTGGGCTCTTTTCAACTCCGGGCGGGCGGAAACGAAGCCTTTCCCGGCCATCTGCCGGGGAGCCTCACCGCATCATTCGGGTCTTCCCTGCGAAGCCGTCCCGCGGCGCCCGGACAGACTGTCAGACGGCAGGAGCACATTCCCCGGCTCCCGCAGGAGGAGATCCGTCACACGCGAATGCTGTGATGTCCGGTCAGTTCCTCCGTCCGCTCATCAGGCTGTCCCAGTCCCACATAAAAGACCGGGGTCCCTTCCGCGCAGAGATGTCCCTCATCGTCCACCACTCTGGTCCGCGCTTCGGGCACCGCCAGCGTGATCTCCATCTCGCCCTTCGCAGGAATATGAATGCGGCGGAAGGCGCACAGTCTCGGATTGCGGGGTGCATGCTCCGCGCCTTCATTCTGGATATAGATCTGAAGCACTTCATCCGTATCCCGGTCTCCCTCATTGACCACGGTCGCCGTGATCAGCAGCCCGTCCCGGCTGGCATAGGAGACGCGGCAGTCGCCATAGGTCAGGCCGTACCCGAAGGGATACAGCGGTTTCTCCTCCAGATAGCGATAGGTGCGGCCTTTCATGGAATAGTCCGTGAATGCCGGCATCCGTTCAAGCTGCTCGTTGTGATAGAAGGTCACGGGCAGCTTGCCTGAAGGAGAAACCTCTCCCAGCAGGATATCCGCCACCGACCGGCCGCCCCGGGCACCGGGATACCAGGTCAGCAGGATCGCATCCGCTTTTTCACCGGCCTCTCCCAGATCGATGGAGCTGCCGGCCATCAGGCAGATGACCGTGGGCTTGCCGACAGCCAGCACCGCATCCATCAGCTCCCGCTGTCCCTGAGGCAGGAGCAGGTCGGCCTTGTCTCCGGAGGCTGCCGCGTTTCCGGTATCGCCTTCTTCTCCCTCCAGGGTCTCATCCAGGCCCACCACCAGCACCACCGCATCGGAATGCTCCGCCACCGTCACCGCTTCGGAGATCCCGTCAGCGCTCTGGCTCAGGGGCTCGATGCGGTCGCGGAACAGGTCGCTGCCCTGGGCATAGAGCACCCTCGCCTTCCCCTCCAGAGCATCCTGCAGACCTTCAAGCACGGTGATGTAACGGGAGGACGTCCCGTGATAATTGCCCACCAGCGCCGCGCGGCTGTTGGCATTGGGGCCGATCACGCCCAGCGTCCGGACATTCGTCAGCGGCAGGACCCCGTTGTTTTTGAGCAGCACACAGCCCTGTTCCGAAGCCACGCGGGCCTTGTCCAGGTGATCCCTGCACTCCAGAACCTCATAGGAAATATGATCGTATTCGCTGCCTTCCATCAGGCCCAGCAGGTACCGGCAGGTAAACAGGCGCACCGCCGAACGGCGGATCTGCTCCTCGGTGATCATGCCCTTTTCATAGGCGCTCATGATAAAGGTGTAGGTGCATCCGCAGTTCAGGTCGCAGCCCATTTTCAGGGCAAGGGACACGGATTCCTCCGGACTGGCCGTCACATGATGGCTAGTGTGGAAATCCCGGATGGCCCAGCAGTCAGAGACCATGTGCCCTTCAAACCGCCATTCCTCCCGAAGCAGCTTCATGAGGGCCTCGCTGGCACAGCAGGGTTCGCCGTTGGTCCGGTTGTAGGCCCCCATCACGGATTCCACGCCCTCTTCCACCAGTGCCTTGAACGCCGGAAGATAGGTTTCCGCCATATCCCGGACGGATGCCCTGGCGTCAAATTCATGCCGGAGCGCCTCAGGTCCTGAATGGACCGCAAAATGCTTGGCGCAGGCGGCAGACTTCATGGTGGCGCCATGCCCCTGCAGTCCCCGCACATAGCGTACGCCCAGCTCGGAGGTCAGGCAGGGATCCTCACCGTAGGTCTCATGGCCTCTTCCCCACCTGGGGTCACGGAAAATATTGACATTGGGCGACCAGAAAGTCAGCCCC
>OMRS01000054.1 GCA_900313545.1 uncultured Eubacteriales bacterium
AGGAAGACTACGACTTTGTCCGGGACTGGATCATTGCACATTCCCAGGTCAGGACACCTGAGGAAGCGGGAATAGGGCAGACCATCGGTTTGATGGCCAAAGCAGCATCCATTTCCCTGGTTTCCAATTTGCTGATGCTGGGCCTCAATCTGCTCGTTTTTAAGCAAAGGGAATCCCTTCTGTTTGCCATCCCTCTGAAGGCCGGGAGGGCCACGGAAGAGGCGGCATTTGGCCTGAGTGTTTTTCATTATCCAGAAAGCGTGGGCGGTGATCATATTCTTCTGTTCCGTCTGGACTATGCGCTTTGGGGCTTTATCCTCCTGACCGTGGCTGTATATCTGCTGCTGAAACTGTTGAGGAGGGCTCTCCAAGGAAAGTGAGGAGAACCAGAGGGTTCTGTCGGAAGAAGGAGATGATCCGGTCGATGTCCTGATAAACCTCGTCGTACCGGAAAGAAAACAGTCCTATGCTGGCGCGACGGATGGATTCCCTGCGATAGGGTGCGGGACAGAAGTCTTCGCCATCTGTTCCTTCCATGAAGGAACTTTGATTCTTCGAGCAGGGTCAATGCGAGAACGTGAGCAAAAACGGATCCTTCAGGCACTGTCATCCTGAGGGATCCGTTTTTTTGAGAAGAGAAAAGGAAAAAAGCGGGTCAGAAACCGCATTCCTTCCGCCACGGGATGGAGTCGGCAGCACCCGGGCGGGTCACGGAAATGGCGGCGGCGAGACTGGCCTGATGCATGCTTTCCTGCAGGGAAAGCCCCTGAATCAGACCGGCCAGGAAGTAGCCGGTATAGGTATCTCCTGCGCCGGTGGTATCCACGCACTTGACGCTGAGGGCGTCTTCTTTTGCAATTTCGGTACCTTCGGGGGTTTGTCTGAAAGCGACGCTTCCATGGCTGCCCAGTGTAACCAGCAGGGACAGTCCGGGATACTGCGTATGGAGAATGCTGAAAGCGGCTTCCGGGTCTGAGGTTCCGGTCAGCTGAGCGACTTCAATTTCATTGACCAGCATCCAGGACAGGTTTCCAAGGTCCAGACTCCGGATGGAATCCTCAAAGGGAGAGGGATTCAGGACCGTCACCATACCTTTTCGGTGTGCCTCTCGCAGCAGAATTTCCAGACCACTGATTTCATTTTGAAGAACCAGCCAGTCTCCGGGCGAGAAGGAGGCGAGGGTGGAGAGAATCTGTGACTCGGTGACGCAGCGGTTTGACCCGCCGAAAAGGAGAATGCAGTTTTCACCCTGGGGATTGACCTGTATGACCGTATGTCCCTGCATTTCCTGGACGCTGGCCAGCAGGGACACGTCCACGCCGTTCTCCCTGAGCAGGCTGCATAGGGATTCTCCGCCGGCACCTACACATCCGCCGTGGAAAACCTGCACACCTGCACGGGCCAGTGCGATGGACTGGTTGAGCCCCTTCCCGCCGAAGCAGATGCTTCGATGGGTTGCGGACAGCGTCTCGCCAGGCTGGACAAAATGAGGGACTGAATAGACGTAGTCCAGGTTCATGGAACCGAAATTGAGAATCTTCATGACGGTGCTCCTTTCACGGCTGATGCGGGGGAAGGGAAGGAAGACAGTTTGTATTGTATCAGCCGGCATGAACTGGCGCAATGCCATTTCTGCCGGCTGATACAAGTCTGATTTGGCAGACAGACCTGCAGGATGACGGTGGGTTTTTACGGGACGACATATGAAGAATAACAGGACATCATAAGGTTTCTCAGGCGGAATGACAGGGAAGACAAGATTGACTCAGAATTCCTTACCCCCTATAATCCATTGTGAGGGATTATGGAGGAGGACAGGGGAAGCTGGAGAGCGTACGGAGCGTAAACTCTAAGGCCTTTACACGCCTTTAAGGGAGAAAAGCACCGGCGCTTGTGCTCAAAAGGAACGGAAGGAATGCCTGTTCCCGCTGACAGTTGGGAATGGTCTCCTTTACGGCCTGTCCGCAGGTGATGGTTCCTGAATTCTCACAAGGAGCGGGTCCCGGATATTTGGCCCAGTGACATGCGGCAGAAAAGCAGTTTAGGGGCAGGATTGAGAGTATGCGATGCTCTTCAGGGGAGGATTTCGGGGATGACAAGGTGGAAACTGCCGGCCCGGAAAAAGAAATGAAGGATCACACCGGAAGGTGTTCGAAAGGAGAAGGACCCATGAACAATGATCAGGAAGAGACTGGCTATTCCGCAGATGAGATGCGCAGGAGAAATGAACAGTACCTGGGTATCTTTGAAGAGGATCTGATACAGAAGGGTCTCAATGTCAAGACTATCAAAAAGCATGTCAGCAATGCGGATTTGCTGATCAATGAATACCTGCTGTGGGATGATGTGTACCGCATGGAGGATGGAGTTTATATGATTCTGTCCTTCTTCAGCTGGTTCAATCAAAAGTGTCTGTGGGCTACGCCCAATTCAGCCAAGGGACTGGCAGCGAGTATCAAGAAGTTTTACAAGAGCATGATGGAGCATGAGCTGATCAGCAAGGAGGACTACGAATTCCTGAAAGATGACATTCGGGAAGGACTGCCCGAGTGGACCGTGGGGACCTGATTAAGGTGAAGAGACTGCCCTGAACCTCAGTGCGCGAAAGTCTCCTGCAGGGACATGTTTCACCGATGTGATACAGATGGAAGAGAGGCAGATCCCAAAGTGCTGCTCTGGTCCGGAAACGAGATATATCGCCATGTGCCCTGTCCGCTCATGGCAGCGCTGGCCCGTGTGTTTGCGGAATTCCATGTACCGCTTACCGCTCAGTGCGGCGGTGTTTCCGGTGCTGCTTACACTGGTCTGTGGTATGGTCATGATGAGACTCAATGCAGAAGAAAAGGTAGACAGGCCGTACCCATTTTGGGTGTTTACCAGACGACAAAGGCGACGCGCTGCGGATTCTGGTATGGATGGTTCTGATATCCGGAAACCGTGCGGCCGTCTGGACTTTGGCGGGATAAGGAGGAAGCGATGGGAGAATTTGAGGGAAAAGTGGTGGTGATCACCGGAAGCACAAAGGGG
The DNA here is from genome assembly GCA_900313545.1 of uncultured Eubacteriales bacterium. The sequence continues at coordinate 3,028 of OMRS01000054.1, forward strand.
ATCGGCCGTGCGACGGCGCAAGCCTTTGCGGCTGAAGGAGCCAGAGTACGGGGTATGGATCTCCAGGGAGACTGCTGGTTTAGGGGAGATGTGGGCCGCAGGGAGGACCTGGAGACCTTTGCCAGGCGCCTGGCCACGGAAGAAGGCCAGGTAGACGTCCTGGTTAACAATGCTCCGCCGCTGATGCGCGGTCTGGCGGAATGTACTTACGAAGAATTCTCCCACGCGCTGGCCGTCGGGGTGACGGCACCGTTCTATCTGACCCAGCAGCTGCTGCCCTTTTTTGCACCGGGAGCTTCCGTGATCAACATATCCTCTTCACGGGACCGGATGAGCCAACCCCAGACGGAAAGCTATACGGCGGCCAAGGGCGGGATTCACGCGCTGACCCATGCCATGGCGGTCAGCCTGGCTGGAAAGGTGAGGGTCAACAGCATTTCCCCTGGATGGATTGACACGCTCAGTTCCCGTCTGTCCGAGGAGGATCTTTTGCAGCAGCCTGTGGGTCGGGTTGGAAAGCCGGAGGATATCGCGGCGCTCATTGTTTTCCTTGCAAGCGACAGGGCAGGATTTATCACAGGAGAGAACATCTGCGTGGACGGCGGAATGACCCGCCAGATGATTTATCACGGTGAGCATGGGTGGATGTTCACTGCGCAACACTGAGGGAAAAAGGGGCCTCCGGACTCCCAAAAAAGGGAGCCCCGGAGGCCTCTTTTATTTGAAAGAGAAAGCTTTGGAAAGACATTTCCGGCCAATCCGCAGTCCATGCTTGCTGCCGGACAGCTTCTCTTTGCTTTTTCCTTTCTTCAGGAAGATGACAAGCGCATTGTTCATCATGATAAAGCGAGGACGCAGGCGCAAGGCAACCTGGTCCCAGGGAGGATGAAGAAAGGTTCAGGAGTGGCGCTGATAGGGAGGAATCCCCAATTCTTCAAAGGTCGTCCCTTCATGATAGAGGGCCAGAGCTACCTGAAGCAAGGGCACAATCAGGACGGCACCTGTGCCTTCTCCCAGTGCCATGTTCGCATGTAACGGAGTGAACAGGTCCAGGTGGGAGAGAATATGCCTGCCCATTCTTTCCCGGGGAAAATGGGATCCCAGACAGGCGTGCCGGATGGAGGGACACAAGGCCTCGGCTGTCAGCGCGGCACAAAGGGTAATGAGTCCGTCCAGGATGACCGGTACATGTTCCCTGCCGCAGGCGAGGATCGCTCCAATCATTCCGGCAATGTCATATCCGCCCAAGGCGCACAGTGCACGAAAGGGGTCCTGGACTGAAGAAGCATGGAAATGCAGGGCCTGACGGAGGACCTGACTCTTGTGCGTCAGCTGTGCGGAGGAGAGACCTGCGCCCCGGCCGACGACTTCTCCGGGGTCCATGTCAAGCAGGGCGCAACTTAGAGCAGTGGCACTTGATGTGTTTCCAATCCCCATTTCTCCAAGAAGAAGGGCATCGCACCCGTCGCGGAACAGGGAGTATGCTGCGTCATAACCGACTCGGATGGCCTTCTGGGTTTCCTCCGAGGTCATTGC
>OMRS01000212.1 GCA_900313545.1 uncultured Eubacteriales bacterium
ATGATCTGCACAAGCAGGGTCTGCACCCCCTGTGCTACAACTACTTTGACGGCTCCCGCTCCTTCATGGGCCATCAGGCCTTCAAGACTCCCGCGGACCTGAAGGGCGTCGTCATCCGCACCCCGGGCGCCGCTCCCTACTCCAAGTCCATCGAAGCCCTCGGCGCCACTCCCTACAATATCGCCTGGGGCGAGGTTTACAACGGAATTCAGACCAAGGCCATCGACGGCTGCGAGGTTCAGAACACCTCCGCGGTTTCCTCCAAGATCTACGAGGTCTGCGAGGTCGCTTCCATGACCGAGCATATCAACCTCTTCAACTTCGTCGTCTGCGGCCAGGCATGGTTCGACAAACTGCCTGCCGAATATCAGGAAATCGTTGAAAAAGACTTCCAGGAGTGCGCTTATCAGAGTGCCCAGGATGTCATCGCGGCTCAGGCCGACCTGATCCAGGTCCTGAAGGACAACGGCATGGAGATCGTCGAGGTCGAGAAGGATGCCTTCAAGGAAGCCGCCAAGGCCGCTTACGAGCAGCTCGGCTGGACGGAGCTTCGCGAGAAACTCTACAAGGAAGCCGGCCTCCAGTAAGTAAAACGCCTTGCAGGCATATGGTATCTACAGGCGCAAGGTTTTCCTTGCGCCTGTTTTGAATCCTCTGTGCAAAGGAAAAAAGACATGAAAAAAGCGTATGAAAAATTCTGCCGATTTGAAGAGCAGCTCGCATTGGTCCTGCTGGCCGGCCTGACGCTCCTGGTTTTCATCTCTGCCCTGATGCGCACCTTCAAGCATCCGCTCAACTGGGCGCAGGACGTGGCACTGGTCGCCTTCGCCTGGCTGATCTTTATCGGCGGTGATATTGCAGTCCGCGGCACAGGCCTCATTGGCGTGGACCTTCTGGTCAAAAAGCTGCCGAAGGCGGTGCAGAAATGGCTGGATGTGTTTTACAAATGCCTCATCATTGCGTTTCTGTGCGTCCTGGTGTTCTACGGGGCACGCATGGTGAGTCAGGGCTGGAGCCGCCAGATCACCGCACTCGGCATCAGCTACAGCTGGGTCACCATGGCGGTGCCCGTCGGTTCTTTCCTGATGATCATCTCCACCGTCATTAATCTTGTCAAGCGGATCAAAACCCCGGCTGACAAGCCCGTTACGACGGAGAAAGCGAGGGATATCGGCTAATGTACATTGCGATCATTATTTTTCTCGTCCTGCTGCTGACGGGCATGCCGGTAGCCTTCTCCATCGGTCTCTCCGGCTTCACCTTCTTCCTCGTGCGCGATCTGCCCATGACCGTTCTGGTGCAGAAAAGCATCTCCACCTCGCAGAGCTTTACCATGCTGGCGATCCCGCTCTTTATTCTCGCGGGCAACCTGATGAACTCCTGCGGCATCACCAAGCGTCTGCTGAAGTTCTGCAATGCCTGCACCGGTCACATGTACGGCAACATCGGCCAGGTTTCCTGCCTGATGTCCACACTGATGGGCGGCGTTTCCGGTTCCGCCGTCGCGGACGCCTCCATGGAGTGCCGCGTTCTCGGACCTGAGATGATGCGCCTGGGCTACCGTCCGGGCTGGTCCGCCGCAATCAACGGCATTTCCGGACTTATCGTCGCCACGATTCCTCCCTCCATGGGGCTGATCATCTACGGAACCGTGGGCGAAGTCTCCATCGGCCGTCTGTTCATGGCCGGCTGGGTACCCGGAATTCTGATGTGCGTGCTGCTCATGCTCGCCACCACCTGGAGCGCGCGGAAATACGGCTACAAGCCGGAGCATGACAGACCCGCCCCCTTCAAGGTCGTCATCCAGACCTTCTTTGAATGCATCTGGGCGATGCTGTTCCCCATCCTCCTGATCATCCTGATCCGCTTCGGCATCATGAGTCCGACGGAGTCCGGTGCCTTTGCCTGTGCCTATGCCCTGCTCGTCGGCACTGTGATCTACAGGGAGCTCAACTGGCAGACCCTGATGGCCACCCTGCGCTCCTCCGTGAAGGACATCACCGTCATCACCATCATTCTGGCCTTCTCCGGCGTGTTCGGCTATGGTATCGTCTATGATGACATCACGGTTTCCATCGCGAACGCGCTTGTACAGGTGACCAACAATCCCTATCTGCTGCTTGGTCTGGTCGTCATCTTCCTGCTGATCTGCGGCATGTTCATGGAGACCACGGTCATCGCGCTGATCCTCACGCCTATTCTGCTGCCTGTCATGCGCAGCGTCGGCGTCAACGAGGTCGTGTTCGGCATGATCATGATGACAACGGTCACCTTCGGCGTCATGACCCCGCCGGTGGGTGTTGCACTCTATGCCACATCGGATATCATGGGGTGCTCGATTCAGGATACGTTCCGTGACGGCTGGCCTTTCTATGCGGCTGTCGTTCTGGTGATCCTGTTTATGATCTTTTTCCCGAACGCGGTACTCTGGCTGCCCAATCTGGTATACGGTACCGCCGCATAAAAGAGTTGTCATGCAGGGGGACAGGGGCTCAGGCTCCTGTTCTCCTGTTTTTTGTTGGTGACTCCTGCTCCGGCAGGACATCCTCCGCCTCCCGGGTCAGAAGAAGTCACCACTGTCACACATCGAAAGGACGGCACCCGGACGGTCAGGCATCATGACATCGGTGCTGCCAGGCGGCCATGGGAATGGTCCTCACATCGGGACAAATCAACAAACCGGACGGGAATTCGAACATGAAGAAAATCCCTGTGAAACGAATCGGGCTGACGCCGGAGTTTCGTGCGGCGCTTTATCCGGAACGGGAGAAGGGTCCGGTTCTCATCCGGCCGCCTGTAGATATGAGGGCCGGAGAACCGCCTTGGAGATTTCCTGCTCCCTGACCGACGGTGCGGGCGTTCCTCCCTGCATTGGAAGCGTCATGTATCCGTACCTTTCTCCAAACCCTGATCCTGCCGAATTCAGACTGCCGGGAAATCCCATCCCCGAATCTGAAACCGGGCAGACGTTTTCAGGACCGGATATTGACAATGCCCGCGGACCCATGTATAAAAAACCGGCCGCTCCCGGTTTCACCGGGCCGAATCGGACCGGAATCACCGACCCGCAGCTGACTGACCATCTGAGACGGGAACTGGAAAGCCCCGCAGCTTTAACTGAAGGAGGGGAACACTCCGGAGAACCTCCCGGGAGAATCCGAAGCGCCCCGGAGGGCACATCCTCAAGAACGTGTTAACCGTACGACTCACGAAAAAGGCTTCTTTTGAGCGTGAAAATCGGATCGTGGACGGACATAAGCAGACGGTCAGATACATAGCCGGGATTGCGATTTAACGGGGATACTTACATGAAAAAGTACGAAAAATGGGCTTACAACATGGACACCTGCTGTGTCGAGTTGAAGCAGGCTGACGGGACAGTGATCGCCATCGACACCCTCATTGTGGAACGGGAGTTCGTGGAGACCTGGCTTGATCGCCGGGAGCTGGATTATCTGATCTACAACGATCCTGCCGCCTATGCGGAGTTGGTGCTGGACGGCGATGTGAAAGCGTATCTGGATGCAGTCAGGCAGGGACAATAATCCGGGTTCTTGGAAAGGAGGTGGCAAAACACCACCTCCATGAAAGGGTGTGCGTGCTGCGCATGCCCTTTTTCCATATAGAGGACGCAGGGATACGGATCCAATCCTCACCCTTGAAGGAACAGAAAAGCAAGGGCACAAGTGTTGCTTGTATCCTTGCTCGATGTGAAGGAGCGGAATTCAATTCCCACCCTTGCCTGCCGCACCGTCATTTGAAGCGACGGTGGGAAGTCAG
>OMRS01000363.1 GCA_900313545.1 uncultured Eubacteriales bacterium
TGAGGGGATGGGGGACCAGCGCCATGAGGGAGAGCATCAGCGACTCGGGATACTTCTCCCCGCCGCAGATGACCAGCTTCACGTGGGCGCGCAGGGCTTCGCAGAACGCCTCCGAGGTCAGGAAGCTGGCGATTCTGGAGGGGGTGCCGCTGATGACGTCCGCGTGGTTGCGCATCATGAGGCGGGCGAGCACGTCCGCGTTGCGGCACTCGTCCTCATTGGCAAACAGCAGCGTCAGGCCGTGGGAGAGGGCCAGGGAGTATTCCATGACGGAAATGTCGAAGGACAGCGTCGTGATGGCGCAGTACACGGAGCAGTTGTCCCGAAGTAAGCGCACCATCTCCTTGCCCGGCATGTCGGCCACGTAATGCGCCAGGGCGGAATGGGTCAGCATGACGCCCTTGGGCCGGCCGGTGGAGCCGGAGGTATAGATCATGTAGGAAATCTGGTCCCCGGAGATGGCCACATGGGGCTTCGTGCTGTCCGTCTCCCGGAGGAGCTCCTCGATGTCCAGCGCGTTTTTGCCCTCAAAGCGGGGCAGCATGTCGGCGGTGGTGATGACGAAGCGGGCGCTGGAATCCTCGATGACCAGGTTGATGCGCTCCACGGGATAGGCGGGGTCAAAGGGGATGTACCCCAGGCCCGCCTTGGCCGCGCCGAAGATGGCGCAGATCGCCCTGGAGGTCCGGGGCAGGAGGATGAGCACGGTGTCGCCGGAGGCGGCGCCGCGGCGGATGAGGGCATTGGCCACGATGTCCGTGAGGGTGTCCAGCTCCCGGTAGGTGTACGTGGCGTCGCAGGCGATGAGGGCCGTGCGGTCCGGGTCCTCCTGCGCGGTCTTCTCCAGGCCGGAGAAGAAGGTCGCCCCTTCGGGCACCGGCACCTCCTCCGGGAGGGTATGGAACAGCGAAAGCTGCTGCGCTTCCTTCTCGTCAAGCAGGGATACGGAGCGCAGGCGAGCGTCGCCGTCTTCCGCAAAGCGCCGGGCGACCGTCTCGCAGAACTGCGCGAAGCGCTCCATCAGGGAGGCGGAGTACAGGCTGTCATCGTAGATGATGTCAAGGGAGGCGGCGCCGTCGCTGCCGTCGGCGACCTGCACGTAGACCGGGAACTGGAGGGGCTGGAGGCCCTCGCCGTGGAAGGCCGTCATTCCCGGCATGTCCGGGTGGTTCACGATGCCGCGCTGATAGGCGTACATCAGCTCCACGGAGTAGCCCCACTCCTGGGCGATCCGGGCAAAGGGGGTGTTCTCATGGGCGATGGCTTCCTCGAGGCCCCGGGCAGCCCCGGCGACAAACTCGTCCACCGTGCCGTCCGTCAGGGAGCAGGAGAGGGGGAGCGTGTTGACGAACATGCCGTAGGTGTCGGTAAAGCGCACGTCCGACCTTCCGGAGGAGATGGTGGACAGGTACACGTTGTCCGAATTGGTCATCCGGGCGATGACGTAAAAGAGCACCGCGAGGAAGAAGGAGGCTTCGGAAACGTTCGTGCGGGAGAGGGCCCGGTCGATGATCTCCTGGGGGATCCCGCGGCTCACACGGCCCTTTTTCCCGGGGTTCCCGGATTTGGGCAGGTCCGGCGTGATGCGGGAGGGGGACTCGTAGTCCTTGAAGAGGGTGCCGAAGTACGCCTTCTCCTCCTCGGCGCCGCTTTCAAGCAGGGCCTGCTGGCCGCGGACATACGCGCCGTAGCCGGCCTTTTCAGGGATGCAGGGCTTCCCGGACAGCTCGCTGGCCAGGTCCCGCAGCAGCAGGTCCAGGGAGAAGCCGTCAAAGACCAGATGGTGGAAGTCCATGAAGAGGAAGACGGACTGCGGGGTCCTGACGACGCTGAAGGAGAACAGGGGGCCCCGGTCAAGGTGGAAGGCGGTGCTGAATTCCCCGCTGTAGCGCGCGCACTCCTCCGGGGACATCTCCATGACCGGGACGTCCACGCTGTCGCTGGCGTTGCGCACGCACATGATCTGGCCGTTCACCTGCTCAAAGTGGATATGGGCGGAGGGATGCGCCTTCATGACGGCCTGGACCGCACGGACCAGGGCCTTCGGGTCGGTGTCCCCGGAAAACTCCATCCACAGGGGGAGGTTGTAGGCCCTGGAGGAGGGGGCCTTGGCGCAGTCCATGTACACGCCCGTCTGGGCGGCGCTCATGGGGAAGGGGAAATCCTCCCGTGCGGACGGCGCCGCGTCGGCCTTTTCCGGGCGGGTGCCGTCCATCCAGGCGGAAAGGATCGCGTTTTCAAGGTCCAGGAAGGTGAGCCCCCGGAAGGCCTGGGTGGAAAGGTTCACGCCGTAGCGCTCATAGATGAGCGAGGAGAGGCGGATGACGCCGATGGAGGAAAGCCCGGCCCGCTCCAGCGGCACCCGGCGGGGGACGCGGTCGCCGCCCGTGATCTGGCAGATGGCCTCGCGCAGCTCGCTTTCAAGCCGGTTCTCGCCCCCGGGCGCGTCCTCCTCCTCCGGGGAGGCCTCGGGAACGGGTTCGGGAAGCGCCCTGCGGTTCACCTTGCCGTTCTGGTTGAGGGGGATTTCGGAAATCTGCAGGATCGCCTCGGGAACCATGTAGGGGGGCTTGCGCTCGGCGACAAAGGCCTCAAGGGCGGGGACATCCACCGGGGAGGGGCTCACGACATACGCGGCGATGCGCTTTTCACCGGTGGATTTGTCCTCAAAGGCCTGCACGGTGACATCGCTGATCCCCGGGAACTCCCGGATGACGCCCTCCACCTCGGTCAGCTCGATCCTGAAGCCCCGGACCTTCACCTGCCCGTCGTTGCGGCCGATGAAGTCGATTTCGCCCCCGGGAAGGAAGCGCACGATGTCGCCGGTATGGTAGACCCGGTCGTACCCGGGCTGGCTGGAGAAGGGATTCGGGGTAAAGCACTCCTCGGTTTTTTCGGGGCGGTTCAGGTAGCCGCGGCCCACGCCGGGGCCCGCGATGAGCAGCTCGCCCGGGGCGAAGGGCGGGAGGCGGCGGCCGCTTTTGTCCACCACATACAGGGCGGCGCCGGCGGCGCTGCGCCCGATGGGGATGCGCAGGGCTTCCCGCTTCACCTTTTTGAAGGTGGCCAGGATGGTGCATTCCGTGGGCCCGTAGGCGTTGAAGAAATCAAGGCCATCCGGCGGGGTGAGGGGGACCAGCTTCTCCCCGCCCGTCAGGAGGATGCGCATGCAGGCGGGACGGGAGGGGGAGAGGGCGAACTGACGGGCCACCTGGGTGGTCATGAAGACGATTTCGACCCTGTTTTCCTCCAGGTAGCGCCCCAGCTCCGGAAAGTTCAGCCGCATGTCCTCCGGGACGATGCAGATGCAGCCGCCGGCGGTCAGGGTGGGGTACATGTCCAGCATGTTGGCATCAAAGCCGTAGCTGGCATAGGCCGAATGGACCGTGTCCTCCCCCACGCCGAAGGTGCCCTGGTACCACACGCAGAAATTCGCCAGGTTGCCGTGCTCCAGGATGACGCCCTTGGGGACGCCGGTGGAGCCGGAGGTGTACAGCAGGGTGAACAGGTCATGGGCCTGCGGCTCGGGCAGGCTGTCCCCCTGCGCCGGCGCCGGCAGGGAGGCGAAGTCCCTGGTGAGCAGGAATTCCCGGTTCTCCTCCTCGACGAGGGGGACCAGGTCCTCGTCCGCGATCACGAGGGCGGCATTCGCGTCCCCGATCATGAAGCGCAGCCGTTCCTGCGGATAGGCGGGGTCAAGGGGCTGGTACCCCGCCCCGGACTTGAGCACGCCCAGGGAGGCGGTGACCATGAACTCATTGCGGTGGATCAGGATGGAGACCACGCTGCCCTTGCCGATGCCCCGTTTCCGGAGGGCCAGGGCGATGCGGTCCGAGGTGTCGTTGATCTCCCCGTAGGTCCGCCGGACGTCCCCCATGACGAGGGCCACGGCATCCGGGCGGCGCTGCGCCTGGGCGCGGAACATGGGAACGATGCTCCCGGGACCGGGCGGCGGGGAAACGGGCAGGAAGCGGTCAAGCTCCGCCAGCTGCGCATCGGAGGTCATGTCCACGCTGCCCAGGGTGCCGGCGTGCAGGAACTCCTGCGCGGCCTTTTCGTAGGAACGGGCAAAGTGCTCCATGGCGTCCCTGAGGAACAGGTCGGCCCGGTAGGACAGGCGCAGGGTGTATGTCCCGTCCCCGCGGAACACTTCCGCCACGAGGTCCGCTTCCGGGACGGGGGAGGGGAGCAGGCGCGCGGCGACCTTTCCGCCGGGGAGGTCCAGGGCGAAGCGGGCGTCCCCCTGGTAGGCGAAGATCGTCGGAATGGTCAGGTTATAGGCGGACACGGCCTCCGCAAAGGAAAACAGGCTGTTCTCCCTGGAGCCCGAAATCTGCGCGTCGAGGGATTTGAGGTGATCGGGCAGGGGCTCCTCCCCCTTCAGGGTCTCAAGCACCGGCAGGGATTTGGAAAACATGCCGATGCTGCCCCGGGTCTGTTCGGTGCGGCCGTTCCAGATGCAGGAATACAGCGCCTCGTCGCTTCCGGAGAAGCGGCCCAGGACGGTTCCGTACACGCCCGCAAAGAAGGTGCTGATCCGGATGCCCAGCGCCCGGACGAACTGCTCCACCTTTGCGGCGTCCAGGTCCAGCGGCCATTCGATGAACTCGCCCCTGGGCTTCCCGCCCTCCATGTCGCGCAGCGGGGCGGTGCAATTTTCAGTGCAGGAGAGCAGATGCTGATACCACGCGGCGCTGCGGGACAGGGCATCCGTGGCGCGCGCCTCCTGCTCCGCGGCGGCAGCCTGGGCCGCGGTGAGGGTTTCCCCCTTCGGCGCCTCGCCCCGGAAGGCGCGGCCCAGTTCCTCAAAGAAGACGGGGAGGGACATGCCGTCCATCAGGAGATGGTGGAAATCGGCATACAGCCAGTTCCGGTCCTTTCCGTGGAGGATCTCCAGGTGGTACAGGTCCCCTTCGGGAAAGGAAAACGGACGCAGCAGCGCCCCGGGATCCGGCTCGCCGGAGCTTTCCCCGATGACCACGTCCCGGGGGGATTCCGGGGTCAGGCGCGTGACCTTTCCGCCGGGGTCGAGCCGGAAATGCGAAAGAAGGCAGGGATGGGCAAGGAAGGTCTGCCTGAGGGCTTCCTTCAGGCGCCCGAGGTCCGTTCCGCCCGGAAGCGGGAGCAGGACGGGGAGGTGGTGGGAGGCGCCTTCCGGGTTGTTCTGCCATTTGGTGAAAATTCCAAGTTCTGTCATGGAAAGGGGGGAGGGAATCCAAGAGGTGTTCATGGTGTGGTTTCCTCCTTGAGTCCTGAAATTGTGTCCACCTCTTTCGGGGAGGATGGAGCGGTTTTCGTATATTGTACCACATCCGGCGGGGGATTCGCCGCATTGTTGTGAGCGGAATGTGCTCAGGTGCCGGGAAGGAACCGGCCCCCTTCCGCCGGAAGGGAGGACCTGCCGAAAACCCCGCCGGACGGGAGAGCGCTCTGACGGGAAGGGGGACCTGAATCCCCGGATGGCTGTGAAAATGAAAAAGCTCCCGCTGACCGGCGAGGGCCGGCACGGGAGCGTATTCGGGATGGAGGGCGTTTTGTCCCCGGGCCTGCCGGTCCGTTTCCTTCACGGCCTCCGGGGGCAGGGGTTACAGGTCCGTGCGGATGACAAAGAGGGTCACGGCCTTCATGTCCTCCGGACGCAGGTCATATCCGCAGCCGCGCACCCGCGCGCCGGTTTCCTCAAAGACCCGGACCGCTTCGGACAGGTTGCCCTCGACCCAGGGGAGAAGCTGCTGCGCGGCCGCCTTCTCCGCGTCCAGGATGCCGGAGGCCAGGACGTCCGTTCCTTCATCATGCAGCTTCGCGGCGCCGCGGGCCAGTTCCCCCGCGCCTGCGCTGGCCTGGTCGACACCGCCGGTATAGGCGCGCACGCCGCTGACGAAAGTGTCCACCTGCGTGAGCTGCTCCAGCAGGGAACCGAGGCGCTGGGAGCCCTCCTTTGCCTTCGGGGAAAGGGCGCCCACCAGGTCCAGCTGGGCGATCGTGCCGCTCAGGACACTCTGGTAATTCTCCGGGGTCAGCTCAGGCAGGGACAATCCGGCCTCGGACAGGCCGGAGGAGCGGATCTGCTCATTTGCCGCGCCTAAGATCGCGGCGAAGATGGCGTCGGCCCCCTGGTTGAGCGCGGCGCTGTTTTCGCTGAGCGTCCCCAGGCCCGCATCCAGGGCGGCGGCGCCGTCTGACAGCTGCCGGGCCCCGTCGTTGAGGGCGGTCAGGCCGCCGTTCAGCTCGTTGATTTTCAGGTACAGCTCCTTCGCGGCGCCGTTTCCCCGGGGCAGCGCTTCCCCGCTCTGGAGGGCGCTGAGGGCCGATGCGGCCTCATCCAGCTCGGCCCTGAGGTCCAGGCTGAGTCGGCTGTCCAGCTCGCGGCAGGCGAGATCGATGGGATCCGCGGAGGCAAAGGTCATCATCCAGCCCAGCTTCGCGTGGTCCGCATCGAAGCGGACCGTAAAGGAGGAGGGCAGGTTCAGCGAGGCGTCCGCGCCGGGGACGCCCCAGCCGATGACGGCCCGGCGGGTGGACATGGAGAGGAGGGAGGCATTGTCCAGCGAGAGGCTGCGGACCCCCTCCTCCGGGAGCAGCAGGACCGTCGCCGCCAGATGGGGAACGGCCTCAGGCTGGGAATAGGTCACGGTCAGCTCCGCGCGGCCGGATTTCTCCTGCAGCTCCGCAAAGGAAATCTCCTCCCCGTCCAGCAGGAGGCGGACCTGGGGGATGACGGGCAGGGGCATGTCAGAGGTCCCCTGATAGGTGATGTCCCGTCCCCGGGCCTGCCAGAGGAGGACCTCCCCGTCAGCGGAAAAGGTTTCGTCCCCGCTCATGTTCTGGATCCCGGTCAGTCGGGACCTGTCCGCGATTTCCTCCAGCCCGTCCGCGTTTTCAAGGCGGATGCTGTCCGTCAGGGACCTGAGGGTCCCGTCGGCGGTCATGACGGCGTAGACCCGTTCATGCTTGGTGTTCTGCGCAAGGGCGCAGCAGCAGCCGGCGCACATCAGCAGCGCCAGCAGCAGGGCAGCAGTCTTTTTACACATGGTGGTTTCCTTTCTCCGCTCAGCGGGCGGCTTTCATATCAAAGGTGGTATGGACGATCAGCCTGTCAAGGAGCAGCAGCGCCGCGGGCAGGAGCAGAAGCACCACCGCCACGGAGAGCAGCGCGCCGCGGGCGATCAGGCGGCACATGGAGGAGATCATGTCCACATTGGAGTACAGTCCGACGCCGTAGGTGGCGGCAAAGAAGCCCATGCCGCTGACCAGGATGCTCCGGGCAGCGGAGGCGACCGCCTTTTCCACGGCGTCCATGCGGTCCATGCCGGAGATGCGGTTCTGCTTGTACCTTGTGGTCAGCAGGATGGCATAGTCCACGGTGGCGCCCAGCTGGATGGTGGAGATCAGGATGGGTGCCACAAAGGGCAGCTCCGTCCGGGTGTAAAACGGGATGCACAGGTTGGCGGCGATGGCCAGCTCGATCACCGAGACCAGCAGCACCGGCAGGGAGAGGGATTTCTGCACCAGCATGATGATGATGAAGATCGCGGCGATGGAGATCACGCTGACCACGGTGAAGTCGTGGTCTGTGCAGGCGATCAGGTCCTTGGTGCAGGGGGCCTCGCCGATCAGCAGGCCGTTTGGATCGTACCGTTTGAGGATCGCGTTCAGGGCGTCGATCTGGGCGTTCACCTCATCGGAGGAGATGACATAGGCGGAGTTGACCAGCATCAGCTGCCAGCGGTCGCTGCGCACCATGGAGAGGATGTCCCCGGGGAGGATGGACTCCGGAATGCCGGCGCCCAGCAGGCTGTCAAGGCCCAGCACGTCCTTGACGCCGTCCACCCCGCGCATCTCCTGCGTCATGCGCCGCACGTCACGCTGCGAAACATCCGCGTCCACCAGCAGCAGATGAGTGGTGGACATGTCAAAGGTCTGCTCCAGCTTGTTGTTGGCGATGATGGACGGCAGGTCCTGGGGCATCACGCGGCTCATGTCATAGTAGACGCCCGCGTGGCTGTAGCCCCAGAAGGCCGGGACGGCCAGGACCACCATGAGGACGGCCAGCGCCCGGTAGTGCTTTCTGACAAAGCGCCCGATTCCGCCCACGTCCGGCAGCAGCGGGGTGTGGCTTGTCTTTTCGATGACCCCGTCCAGCAGGCGGATCACGCAGGGCAGGAGCACCACGGTGCCAAGCAGGCCCAGTATGACGCCCTTGCTCATGACGATGCCCAGGTCCCGCCCCAGGGTGAAGCTCATGAAGCAGATGGACACGAAGCCGGCGATCGTCGTCAGGCTGGAGCCCAGAATCGAGGTGAAGGTCAGGTGGATGGCCTCCACCATGGCGTCGTCCCTGTCCTCAAGGAGCTCTTTCTGGTCCCTGTAGCTGTGCCAGAGGAAAATCGAATAGTCCAGGGTGACGCCCAGCTGGAGCACCGCCGCCACCGCCTTGGTGATATAACTGATCTCCCCGAGGAAGACATTGCTGCCCAGGTTCCACAGCACGGACACCCCGATGCAGGCCAGGAAGATGAGCGGCAGGAGGAAGGAGTCCATGGTGACCATCAGCACCAGGGCGCACAGCGCCACGGCGATGCCGACATAGACCGCCTCCTGGCTTTCCACCAGGTCCCGGGTGTCGGTGACCACCGCGGAGAGCCCGGACACAAAGCACTTTTCCCCGGCGATCGCGCGGATCTTCTCAATCGCCGCCATGGTCTCCTCGGAGGAGGAGCCCTGGTCGAAGAACACGGCGGTCAGCATGCAGTCCCCCCGGCTGAAACGCTCCCGGACCTCGTCCGGGAGGATCTCAGCGGGGAACAGGTCCCCCGCCAGGGATGCGAACCCGATCACGGAGTCGACATGGGGAATCTGCCCCACGGCCTTTTCCAGGGAAGCCTGTTCCCGGGGGCCCATGCCCTCGGTGATCAGCAGGGAAAAGGCGCCCTTTCCAAAGTCCTGCAGCAGGATCTCCTGGCCCCTGACGGTATCCAGGTCCTGCGGCAGGTAATACAGCAGGTCATATTTGGTCTTTGTTGCGGTCATGCCCAGCAGGGAGGGCACCACCAGCAGCAGACACAGAAGGATGACCGGAATCCGGTTGCGGACCATCCATTTGGTCACGTGTTTCACGTTGTATGCCTCCAATCTATAGATAATGAACACGGTGTTGACTAACTTTACGGCAGGAATTATAATGAGTCGTGTGATTAAAAACAATAATCAGATTTGGTAACAAACGTTTGTTAATCGACAGTTCGGGTCACCGGACCGGATAATCAACACAAAACGGGAAAACTGTTCAGAAAGAAGGACTGAAGGACATGGCCCAGGAGAAAAAGGAGGACCGCAGGGTGCGGCGGACGCGGAAGCTTCTGACGCAGGCGCTGACGAAGCTGCTGCAGGAGAAGCAGGCCAACGAGATCACGGTCAAGGAGCTGACCGATCTGGCGGACATGAACCGCGGCACGTTCTACATGTACTACAGGGACATCTACGACATGCTCGAAAAGACGCAGGATGAGATGTTTGAAAAGCTCAATGAGATCTTCGCCCTGCGCGAAGACGGGGAGGTGACCGAACAGACCAAGCCTATCCTGCTGGACCTGTTCCGGTTCATCGGGGAGCACAGGGAAATGTGCCGCGTGCTGCTCAGCCCGAACGGGGACATGAGCTTTCTGCACCGGCTCAACGAGGTGCTGAGGGAAAAGTGCCTGCACCTGTACCTGGATTCTGAACCGGTGGCCAATGACGAGGAGTTTGACTACCGCTACAGCTTCGTGGTCTATGGCTGCGCGGGCCTCATCCGGGCATGGGTGGGCAACGACTGCGGCGAAACGCCGGAAAAAATGGCGGAGCTGGCCAGCCGCCTGATCATCAGCGGCGGGATCCGCCAGGCGTCCGTTCCGGAACGGGACGGAAGGGGAGGGAAACAGGCGCCGGGCCGGGAAGCCGGGGCAGGGGATCCCTCCGGGCGGTGACTGTTCGCAAAAGAGGAAAGGCGGGAACCTTCCACCGCGGTCATATGAAATCAGAAGAAACATGCACCGGGGCGGAATGCGGGCAAGGGCGTTTCGTCTCAGGACAATGCGGGCACTGAGAATGAAAAAAGCCCTCTGCCGCCTTCCCCGTCAGGGGAAGGCGGCAGAGGGCGGAACCGTCAGGAGCGGTCCTTTGGCCGGGTGCGTCAGGGGCATCATTTTCCCGCAAAGGCGCGGGGGGCATCCGGATGGTCCTTTGAAACCACCGCCGAAATATGGTCCGTGTAGTAGGACCCGGTGAGGATGGCCTCTTCGGGCGTGTCCCGCTGTCCGAAGGCGTACTGAACGTCGACGAGCGTGAGGATTTTCCGGAAGACGGAGACTTCTTCCTCAGACATCCCGGATTCCAGGCTCAGCATTCTTTCATCGTAGCTTTCATTGGACAGGGCGGCAGGCTCGCGGGCGAGGCTGTTGGTTCTTGCCCAGAACACGGCATCGACTGCGCCGCTGGCCAGGGCGGAGGAACGCCCGATGCTGTCCAGGACCACCAGCTGGATGTTCTTCCCGATACGGCGGCTGATTTCAGCCAGAACCGCCGTGTTGAAACCCGCCGGGGTACCGTCGGGGGAGACATAATCCATGGGCGGAAGCGAACCGGTCACGGCGACCTTCAGTGTCTTGGCTCCCTGGATGACGGGCATTTTGACCGGGGAAATCTCTCCTCCGTCGGTGAACTCCGTGATCTGTTCATGCACCAGCTTTTCAAGCGTGCCGTCCGCCTTCATGTCAGAGATGGCGGCGTCAAACTCATCCCGCAGCGCTTTATTGGTCTCAAGCATCATGAAGGCATAGTCATTTGAGAGGATGCCGTCCCTCATTCGCTGCGCAAACGGGCTGCTGGTCTTTTCCGGCAGGTCGATCATCCGGAACAGTCCCTCCGAGGTCGCGCACAGATAATCCGCGGTGGTCGAGTTGATGATCATGGTGCTGATCTCCCCTGCCTCAAGGGCCATGATCAGCGTATCCAGCGTGTCGTAGTAGGTGACGGTGACCACCAGGTCCGAGTCGCCGTTTGAAAACGCATACCCGGCGTTGTTGTCCTTTTTCATTTGCAGAATGGCAAGGCGGACGCTCAGCAGATAGCTCACCATCTGATCCTCGCTGAAATTCAGCATGGTGAGCACACCGGTGTCTGAAGCCCAGGAAAGGTAATTGACGAGGGCGGATGCGCCGGCGGCACAGGTGCAAAGGACGATGGCGAGAAGGAGCGGGATCAGTTTTTTCATGGTTTCCTCCGGCTGGTCTGGAATGGAAGGGGCATGCGGGACTGCGGAAAATATAAACCTTTTGGAATTATACATGAACGACATGCGGATGACAAACATTATTACAGTCCGGGGCAGCTCCGGACGGAGGAGAAGTCCCCGGAGGAGACGGGCCATGCATTCCGTGACCTGCGGGGCGTGGAAGGTGCGCGAAAAGGAACCGTGACCGCGGCTTTGGGATGCCGTCCCGGGTCTTCCCGTGAACCCTTTGGGCAGGGGACCTTTTTTCACCCTCCCGAAGGATGGCGCGTTCATCCTGTTCCCGGGAATTCCGCGCCATGGGCGCCCCGGGAAGGCTGGTCCGAAAAAGGTGAAAAAAATCGGGCGCATGTGACAAAATGTCACACGCCCGGGAAGGCGGACATGCGGGGAAAGGGCAGCGGCCTGAAGCTCCTTCAGGGGACTCCGCCAGGCCCGGGGCAAAGAGGGCCATGCTGGCAGGTGAGGGAAAAGCGCTTTATTGCGGTAGGTGAAAAGGAACGCCGGGTGGAAGAAGCACCCCGGGGACCGCCTGCCTTCACTCGGCTCGGGACGCGGGGGGATACGCCCAAAGGGGAACAGCACGCCTGTACGTGGAAAACGGCATATCTTGCATTTTTGGAACGGGCGCTGTACAATGTGTAGCCGCTGAGCTGCCCCGGAGGAGCCCCGGACCCGGAAGGCGGGCTTCCCTTTATCGCCCATGCTGCATGTTGAACGTGCCGGCTTGAAAAGGGAAATGGCTGCCTGCGGGGGCTCCGGCTGTGTCATAAAGGCGGGGTGGCCGGGCGGCAGACGGATGGCTTTTTCCCCCCTCGATGCGGACCGGGCCAGGGTGAAAAACACCCATGCGGATTGCTTGCATACTCCGGCTGATTGCAGTATAATCGCACCTGTTATTGCCGACCGGATGGATTGACCGTTCCGTACCGATCCTTCGGGCCGTTACGGATCCCCCCAGGACCGGGATTCCGGATTCAGGCCCCTTTCCTGTCAGGGTCGCGGGCTTCTGTCGTTTTGCTGATATGATGAGCCGTTTGTAAAGGGATGCGGTCCGTGGTGTCACCCCGTTATTTACCCCGCTGCCCGAACCGCGGGAGCGGACATCGCCGTCATCCTGAATGGTTTTCCGCATTCCCGGAAAGCGGGAGATGGTGCTGAAGCCCTCCGGCTTCGACATCTGCAGTACACCGGGCAGCTTGAATAAGCTGATGCTTAGCTGGTGAAGCTTATGTTTATCCCATATCACCCAAATATTGAAAGGAGAAAACAACAATGAGCAACATGATGAAGGGCTTTATGCCGCTGTTCCCCTGGATGGAGATGCCTTCTTTCGACTGGTCCGCCAAGAAGAACGACCACAAGGACAAATGGAAGAAGTTCAAGTCCGATATGGAAAAGTATGCGGAGCAGATGCAGGAAATGCAGGAAGCGGCCATTGAAAACTACAGGAAGCAGTGGGGCAAGTTCTTTGAGCAGATGATGGAGATGGAAGATATTTTCATCGCTTCCCTGCCCGATGAGGTTCCCTCCATGCCTGGCGTGCCCGAAGCCCTCAAGCCCACGAAGACCCCCCGCGAAGTGATGAAGAAGGTCAAGGAGTTCCAGGAGACTGCGAACGACCATGCCGTGAAGCAGGCCGATACCTTCGTTGATTTCTGCAAGAAGGGCCAGAAGGAAGTCAAGAAGGCTGTGACCGAAGCCGTGAAGACCGCCGAGGAGAACATCGAGAAGGTCGAGAAGAAGGTCGAGGAGAACATCGAGAAGGTCGAGAAGAAGGCTGAGGAAGAGAAGCCCGCTGAGGAGAAGGCCAACGCGTAAGCTTTGTGCCGGAGGCTGACTCCCGTTGCTTTGCATAAGGCGGAGGATGGGTGATATCCCTTTCCGCCCGCACGTGCGCAGCGCATGCTGAAATGACCTGTATACCCGGGAAAAGCCGGTTCCATATGAAAGCCAGGAAACGAGGCGGATCGTTTCCTGGCTTTTCTGTTTTCCGGCGCCCCGTGTTTCCCCCGGGAGGTCTTGCAGAA
>OMRS01000365.1 GCA_900313545.1 uncultured Eubacteriales bacterium
ATGGTGTCCCCGGTGAACAGGTATGTGTCGTCGACCAGATACACCATATGCCCCCAGGTGTGGCCGGGAACCAGGATGCACTCGATTCTGATCTCCCCGATCTTAAACACCTGCCCGTCCTCCAGGAGCACCCGGGGCTGGTCCATCTTCACCGCGGGCAGGCGGTAGAGGCCATGGAAGACCTTCCGGCGGACCTCTCCGGTCAGATAGCGGTTCTCGGTCTTCCCGATGTACACCGTGGCATTCCTGAACAGCTGCGCGCTGTCCCGTTCCAGCGCACCCACATGGTCGGTATCCTGATGGGTGAGCAGGATGTGCCGGATGGATGCCGGATCAATATCCAGCCAGCCCATCTTCTCCTCCAGCCGGTCATAGTTGTAGCCCGCGTCGATCATGATGGTAGTACCGTCCCTTGTCTAAAAGAAGATGTTGGCGATCCACTCCCGCACGCAGGCCACGCGGTTGTCGATCCGGCCCGTGTTCAGCGGCTTGAAGACCGCTCTTCCCCTGAACAGAGTGCTCATGGATTTCTTCTGGTGGATCGAGTCGATTTTTGCCATATCACGCCTCTCTCTCCTGCTTTCCGCCCGTCACCGCGCTCCCGGGTCCGGACGGGGATGCACGGACAGCCCCGGAAAAGTCCGACGCCCGGAGCGCGGCCCCGGTCCTGCGCACCGCATGGCGGCGCGCTCCGCATCTGCGCGGGCAGTGCCGTAAACCTCCGGGCCCAGCCGGCAGCCACCCTTTTTTCAGCCATGTGCGCATTTTTTGTCTCTCACTTCCTGCACCGGAAAACCGCAATGCTCTGCACATGGCTGACCTTCACTTCGCTGTACATCCCCTTAGGCGCTTCTCCAGGCTCTTCAGGGTTTCAAAAGGCGGCGTAAAGAAGCCCCCGGGCACATACACGCGGCGGATCCAGCCGTCCGTATGCGCATTCAGCCCCCGGACATAGAAGCAGCCGCAGAAAATGCCGCCCTGTCTGAGCACCCGGCAGGTTTCGCTGCAGGCTCTCTCCTTTTCCGCAAAGGCATGGAAGCCGTTCAGGGACACCACCGCATCAAAGCTCCCGTCATCAAAGGGCAGATCGCCCGCATCCCCCTGCCGGAAGGTCACGTTCGGGATCCCCATCTCCCGCGCCCGCGCCCTGGCGGCGTCCATCATCTTCCCGGAATAATCCATGCAGGTGATGTGAGCCCTGTGCAGCGTCTTCCAGACCGGCAGGGACAGTACGCCCGTGCCCACCGGCACCTCCAGCAGTCTGCCGGAAAAATCCGCGGGGATCATTTCCATCGCCCCTGCCTGGTACCCGAGCATCTCCTCCCGGTCCATCCGCCAGACGGTTTTCACCACAAGGCGGCCCAGGAGCGTCGTGCCGGTCATCATCCCGTCGTAAAATCCGTGCGCCCTGATACAGGTCCGTTCAGGCCCTCCACCGCTTCAAGGCGGGTTTCGCTGAGCCAGGGATCAGAGCCCGTCGCCCCCTCTTGCCGGACCGGTTCGCCCGGCCGCCTTCCATGCCGCATGCGGCCCTGGCCCTTTCATGCATCCTTTTCAGGATGTTAGTCCTGCCTAACTCCAATATTGTATCCCGGCCCGTGCAAAATGCAAGTGCTTTGGCGAAATTTCACCGGCAGCAATCGCTTTTTCCCCCGCCGGCTCCCTTCTCCGGGCTGCTGACCCGCGGCAAAGGCCCTCCGCACGGTTTCCTCCCGCCTTATGCCGGGCCGCCCCGGGGGAACCGGACCCCGGGCGGGAGGGGAACGGTCAGGATAAAAAAACTCAGGCCCTGAAGGCCGGAGCCGGAGCCGCCGCATCCGTCCCCGTCCGGAGCGGCACGCCCCCTCCGGACGGCATGAGCGGAGGCGGGGATTTACAGAGCCCGGGAAGCCGTGAGCCGTCCGTCCTCCATCCTGTAGACAAGATCCGCATACTGCAGCGCGTCGTTGTCGTGCGTCACAATCAAAACGGCCTTTTTCTGTTCATGGGCATACCCGCGGAGTGCGGAGCATACCCGCTGCGTGTTTTCGCCGTCCAGGTCCCCGGTGGGTTCGTCTGCAAGCAGCGCCTCCGGATTCTGAACCAGGGCACGGACGATGGCCATACGGCGGAGCTCGCCGCCGGAGAGCTCCGCGGGAAAGGCCTCCCTCAGATGCAGGATGCCCAGCCTTTCCATCCACCGGGAAGCGGCCTGCGCCGGAACCGGCCTGCCATACAGCCCGGCAGGGAGCAGGATATTTTCCAGCACGGTCAGGGAGTCAATGGCGCTGCGGCCCTGGGGCACCACGCCGATTTTCTCGCTGCGCAGGCGGGAGAGCGCCCTGTCATCCAGGCTGTACAGGTCCGTCCCGTCCACCCAGACCTTGCCCCCGGAGGGTTCAAGCAGCCCGGAGAGCATGTTCAGCAGTGTGGTTTTGCCGCTGCCGCTGCGGCCCGTGAGTACGGCCACCTTCCCGCCCTCCACATCCATCGTCAGGGGGCTGACCGCGTAGAAATAATTGGCGCCGCCGGTTTTTCTGAAGAAGCGCCTGGAAACAGCATCCGCTTTGATGACCATCTCAGTTTCCCTCCCGCAAAGCCGTGCCAGGATCGACGCGGCTCAGGCGATATGCCGCGATCCCGCTGGACAGCGCGGCCACAACCACGGACAGCAGGATGGTTCCCGCCGCCAGCAGCAGCACCCGTCCGGCATCCGGCATCAGATAGGGCAGCTTCAACGTGCTTTCGATCAGCTGGGCGAAGGGAAAAAGCATCAGCGCCGCCGCCCCCGCGCCGCTCAGTCCTCCCATCAGCCCGCACAGCGACGCTTCCAGCAGCACCATGCCAAAGAGCATGCTCCGGGAGGCCCCCACCAGCCGCAGCACGGCGAATTCCCTCGCCCTTTCCCGGATGATGAGCATAAAAGCCAGCAGCAGGATGATCAGCGCCAGCGCCCAGACGGCCAGGATCAGGGCCGTCACCGTGCGGCTGATGCCCGCCAGGCTGTCGGAAACGCCGGTGATCATGCTGCGGGTGCGTATGGCGGTGGCTTTGCGGATATGCCCGTTCAGGCGGCTGTTCACCTCATCGATGCTGCAGCCGTCCCTGACCTTGACATAGACCGCGGAAATCACCCGGTCGCCGCTTTCGATCCTGTGGCTGACGCCTTTTGCCTCCGCCGCCGACAGCAGGGTGTTCATGGTGCCCATATTGCAGTACACCGCCGTATCCAGTCCGGTGCCGGTGGCCTCCAGCCGGGCGACCACCTTGCAGCGCTGCTCATAGATCCGGATGATTTCGCCCACATCCGCCTCCACCTTGCAGCCCACGGCCACGTCCATATCCCCCAGTTTCCGGCTCAGGCTGCGGGAAATCCAGGGCTGGACCGTGAAATCCTTTTCCGGATCGATGCCGATCACCTGAATCCGGATGGAGCAGCAGTCGGCCTTCAGGGAGGCCAGGAAGGTCTGGGGCGCGGCCTTTTCCACCCCTTCCACCTCCAGGGCTTTTTCCAGCGCGGAGGCGTCCATATAGAACGCGCCGGCGGTCCCCTGAAGGAGCATGTTCTCAAAGCTCACCTTGCTCGCGGCCTCGGAGGGAACCAGGACAATGTCCGCGCCGAGGCGGGCTTCCAGGCTGTTCAGGCCGCTTTGCAGCGACAGCACCACCACCGATCCGCCGTATACCGCAAATGCCAGGAACGCGGTGAGCATGACCAGGGCCACCGTCCGGCCCGGCCTGCGGACCAGATTTTTGAGTGCCAGGGAGGTTCTTCTCATCTTCATCCTGCATCCCTCGCGCACAGGACCGCCCCGGTCAGGGCGCAGACGGACGACAGGAAAAACAGGATCATCATGGCGGGCTGCATCACCATGCGGCAGCGCATGGTGCTCATACGGCACAGATCGATGAGGAAGCCCGGGGTAAGGCCCCCCAGGGCGCAGACAAACGCCAGGCTGAGATAGATGCCCGGGCGGGCACGCCCCATGCACAGGGACAGCGCGGCCAGAACAGCGGCCACGCACCCAAGGCCCATGAGCGTCCGTCCCGCCCAGTGACACGCTCCGAAGGACCCGTCATCGTGGATGCAGGGGGACAGGAAAGACCGGCTGCCGATGATGACGACCATGTTCAGGGCCAGTATCACAAGTGCCGGAACGCACTGCTTTTTCATAAGAATTCATCTCCTGACGTCTTTTCTGGAAGAGGGGCCGGAACCGGCCCCGTCACTTCCCGAAGTTTTCGTTGATCACTTCCCGCGCCACCTTGCCGTGCTCCAGCACGATGGTGCGCTGCGCGGCTTCGGCCACCTCGGGGTCGTGCGTCACAACAATCAGCGTCGTACCCGCCCTGTGAAGCTGGGCGAACAGATCCAGCACGATGTTCTCGTTGGCTTCGTCCAGATTGCCCGTGGGTTCGTCCGCCAGAATCAGTTCGGGATGGTTGATGAGCGCCCGCGCCACGCACACGCGCTGCTGCTCGCCGCCGGAAAGCTGGCTGGGCAGGTGCCGGGCGCGCTCCCGCAGGCCCACCCGGCCCAGGGCTTCCAGCGCCTCCTTTTCATCGGGCATGGAATGA
>OMRS01000366.1 GCA_900313545.1 uncultured Eubacteriales bacterium
GGAGGAAAAGCACTACCGGATTTCGGTTCCTTATCTGAAGATGGACAAGGTGGATTATATCGCCGAGCGTAACATGCCCATCGAGATCAACCGCGGTGTGAGCAGGGTGGAGCTGTATCCTGAAATCCTGAACTATACCGTACAGAATCCCACAGTAGGGTATTATCTGGAAGGATTTGAAAACAACTGGACGCTTCAGCAGATCAGTGATTTTTCTTCTGTTGTCTACACAAATCTTCCCGCGGGAGAGTACCTGCTGCACCTGGCGGTGTTTGACAGCAACAATGAAAATATCCTGGAGGAGCGCAGTTTCCAGATCTACAAGAAAAAGAAACTCTATGAGGAGATTATCTTTCAGGTCTATCTGATTGGGGTCGGAGCGGCCTTTGTGGCATGGATGACCTGGTATCTGGTGAACAAAAACGCACAGCGCCGCTTTGCCATCCAGGAACGTGAACTGCAGCTTGCCAAGCATGAACTGGAGATGGGCAACCAGACCATCATCGCTATCGCGAAAGCCGTGGACGCCAAGGATGAACGGACCAGCCAGCATTCTTCCCGGGTCAGCGAGTATTCCGTGATGATCGCCCGTGAAATGGGCTGGGACGATCACCAGTGTGAGAACCTGCGAAAGGCGGCGCAGATGCACGATATCGGAAAAATCGCGATTCGTGACGATATCCTCAACAAGGCCGGCAGACTGACGGACAGTGAGTATGAGATAATGAAGTCCCATGCCAAGAGGGGTGCGGAGATCCTCAAGGATCTTACTCTGATTGAACATGTGGTGGATGGTGCTCGTTACCATCATGAGAGGTATGACGGAACTGGATATCCGGACGGCCTCAGAGGCGAGGATATTCCGATTTACGGTCGGATTATCGGGGTGGCGGATGCCTTTGATGCCATGACGGCCAATCGTGTTTACCGCAACAAGATGGATCTGGGGTATGTGATTGGCGAACTGAAGCGCTGCAGCGGGACGCAGTTTGATCCCGAGATTGTGAAAATCTTTCTGAAACTGCTCCGGGACGGGACCGTCGACCTTGAAAAGCTGTATCCCGGTTTCAAGATGGACAAAAGCCAGATGGAGGAGGCAACGAGACTATGAAAAGAGTGATCCTGCTGACGGCGGTCACCTGTCTGATGCTGCTTCTGGGATTCCGGCTGGTCTACAGAATCGATGAGAAGACAGAACAGAGCAATTTTATCCGCATCGGCTTCATTTATGAGAATGATACCAGCACGCCGTATACCGATAACTTTGCCATGGCCCAGAATGCACTGCAGAGAGAGTTGCAGAAAAAAGTCGAAATCCTCACCTGCAGCAATGCCCTGGGCAGTGAGGTGGAAGAACCTCTGCGGGAGATGATTCGAAAAGGATGCAGGATCATCTTCACAAACACCACCTCTCAGGTCTTTCGTGAAATCGCCTCTGAGTATCCCGAGGTGGACATCTGTCAGGTGGCCGTGGAGGAGGCTGCTGTGTCCGGAAAGCCTGAAAATTACCACACCTTCAGCGGAAGGGATTATGAAGGCCGGTATATCTGCGGTGTGGTGGCCGGTCTCAAACTCAGGGAGATGATCAGCGCCGGGAAACTGACACCGGAACAGGCCGTTGCCGGTTACGTGGGTGCCTTTCCCATCAGTGAGGTGAATTCCGGGATGACGGCATTTCTGCTGGGAATCCGGTCTGTGGTTCCTCAGGCGACCCTCAGGGTCTGCTACACAGGCGGATGGAACAATTTCAACCGGGAGCGGGACTGTACAAAAGCCCTCATTGAAGAAGGCTGCGTCGTGATCTCCCAGCACACCGACACGATCGGTCCGGCAGTCGCCTGCGAGCAGAGCGGCAGAGAGGTCTATCATATCGGCTATAACAAGAATATGATGGAAGTGGCGCCATCAACAGCTCTGGTGGCATGCCGCATCAACTGGTCCCCCTATATTGTCGGCGCGGTGAAGGCCGTAATGGAGAACCGACGGATCGAATCTGTGGTGAGCGGAAAGGTACACGGCAATGACATCTGCGCCGGAATCGACAAGGGATGGGTGGAGGTGCTCGAATTGAACCTCTCCGTAGCTGCGGAGGGGTCCAAGCAGCGCATTGACGAACTGACGGAGGGATTCCGCAGGGGACATATTCCGGTCTTCAAGGGAAACTATACCGGTGTGAATCCCTCGGACCCTTCCGATCAGGTGGACCTGTCAAAGGAATATGTGGAATGCAGGGATTCTTCCCTGTGCACGTTCTGCTATCTGCTTGACGAAATCATGACGGTGGAGAACCTGTAAACCGCAGCCGGAGGGCCGGACGTCTGTCCATCCTCCGGCCGCCTTTGTTTGCCAAAAAGTTTTCTCAGAAAAATCCTTCCAGGGCTTTTGTTTTTGGCATGGATTGGATACAATGTGTATGTGTAGCGCGGGTGCTGGAAGACCGACACAACGGGGAGGGCCATAGCATGGAACCGGAAAGAATCGGCAGGAACATCCTCTACGCCAGAAAAAGAATCGGAATGTCCAGGGAAGAACTGGCACAAAAGGCGGGAACGACCCCTGACAGCCTGACTCGGTGGGAATGCGGGAAGGAACTGCCGGATATTGAGAACCTGATGCTGATTGCGGAGGTGACAAATACACCGTATTCCGTCCTTCTTGCCCTGGGGGATGAGAGGGCGGAAGTCGAGGACTTTCTGTTCCGGGACCGTCTTTTTCAGGAAGAAAACATGTATACCCGCATGAAGCGTTTTGCACAGATCGAGGATCTGTCTCAGACTTCCAGAGCACTTGGCTACATGCGGTCGCAGCATATGGGACAATAC
>OMRS01000367.1 GCA_900313545.1 uncultured Eubacteriales bacterium
CGACCGTGAGAATCAGGACGTGCTGCTGTTCATCGACAACATCTTCCGCTTCACCCAGGCGGGCAGCGAGGTTTCCGCGCTGCTGGGTCGCATGCCCAGCGCCGTGGGCTATCAGCCCACCCTGGCAACGGAAATGGGTGCCCTGCAGGAGCGCATCACCTCGACCAAGAAGGGCTCCATCACCTCCGTTCAGGCCGTCTACGTCCCCGCGGATGACCTGACCGACCCGGCTCCCGCCACCACCTTTGCCCATCTGGATGCCACCACGGTGCTTTCCAGAAGCATCGCATCCCTGGGCATCTATCCCGCCGTGGATCCCCTGGAATCCACCAGCCGGATCCTGACCCCGGACGTGGTGGGTGAGGAGCATTACCGCGTGGCCCGCGAAGTGCAGAGGATCCTCCAGCGCTATCGCGAGCTGCAGGACATCATCGCCATCATGGGCATGGATGAACTGTCCGAGGAGGACAAGCTGATCGTTTCCCGTGCGAGAAAGATTCAGCGCTTCCTGTCCCAGCCCTTCAGCGTGGCGGAGCAGTTCACCGGCTATCAGGGCAAGTATGTGCCCATCAAAGAAACCATCCGCGGCTTCCGCGAGATCATCGAAGGAAAGCACGATGACCTGCCTGAGAGCGCCTTCCTGTTCGTGGGTTCCATTGATGAAGCGGTGGCAAAGGGCAGGAAGGGTGAGTGAGCATGAGTACTTTTTCCCTCACCGTCAGCACGCCCGACGGCATGCTGTACAAAGGGGACGTGCAAAGTCTCCGCTTGCGCACCATTGACGGGGATGTAGGTATTCTTGCCAATCATGAGAATTATACGACGGCCATCGGTGTGGGCGAAGCCCAGATCGTGGAGCAGGACGGGACTGTTCATCGTGCCGCCTGTATCGGCGGTCTTCTGTCCATGATCGATAATTCAGCCCGTGTTATCGCCACCACTTTCGAGTGGTCTGAGCAGATCGACAAGGAGCGCGCTCTTCTGGCCAAGCAGCGTGCAGAAGAACGCATTCAGGCTGCCCGCGGGGACAAGAAGGAGCTCCTTCTTGCCACCGCCAAGCTTGAGCGTGCGCTGGTCCGTCTGCAGGTGAAACAATAATCAATGCGCCGGGAGTTTTCCTCCTGGCGCATTGATTTTTTCAAAGAACTCCGCAGCATCCCTGACTGCCCCGAACCGCTTACCCTGCGCATGGAAGGGGGCCGAAGCAGGGGACACCCGCATGCCCGAAAACGAGTCAGCCGTCCCGCACCGCAGGAGCGTCCAGGACGAAACGGCTTCCCGGATGACAGGGAGCCTTCGGACACACATCCCGGCTTCCGTGTCCAGAGGGCTCCCTGCGGTTTCGTTTTCAGTTCTTCTTGGACTTCTGGCCCCGGTACAGGTGCAGATCGTTGTTCACGTAGCCGGCCAGGATCTCCGTGATCTTGGCATCCTTTCCGCCGCCGGCCACAATCACATCCGCGTACTGTTCATAATTGCGGATATACTGGTCAAACATGGGCTTGACGGTGGTCACATACTGCATGGCAATGCTGTCGATGGTCCTGCCGCGCTCGTTGATGTCCCGCTGGATGCGCCGCAGCAGGCAGATATCTGATTCCACATGCATGTACAGCTTCAGGTCCATCAGGGAGCGGAGCCTGTCATCATAAAAGGCGTGGATGCCCTCCAGGATGATCACGTCATGAGGCTCCAGCACCTCATCCGTGCGGTCCGCCCGGGCATGAAGGGAATAGTCATAGCGCTTGCGGGGCACCGCCTGCCCGGACAACAGCTGCGTCACATCCCTCAGCAGCAGGTCATGATCAAAGATCCCGGGCTCGTCGTAGTTGAGGTGGCAGCGCTCCTCGAAGGTCATGTCCGGATGATCGAAGTAATAGGCATCCTGATTGATGATGAGAATGCTCTTGTTGACCATGGTGGCCAGTTCTTCCGCCAGGGTTGACTTGCCGCTGCCGCTGGCACCGCAGATACCGATAAACAACATGTTTTTCTCCTCCGATCAATTGTCCTCGCTCAGCTGTGCAAGCAGCTGTTCGGTGTTCTCCCACAGCTCATACAGAGGGTCCAGTTCCGCCCTGACCTGGCTGTACCGCTTCTGAACCTGCTCCGCCTTCGAAGAATCGGCATACAGCCCGGGATCGCCCATGCGCTCCTCCAGCTGCGACAGTTCCTCCTCCAGCGCTGAAATCTTCTTTTCCGTCTCCTGCAGTTCGGCCTTCACGCGCCGCACCTGCAGACGGCTCATGCGTTCCTTCTTTTTCTCCTTGTCCAGCTCCGTACGGGTCTTTCCGGCTTCCCGGATTTCCTCCCGGGGCTGGTTCTTCTTTTCCAGATAGTCATTGTAGTTGCCCAAGTATTCGGTAATCTGTCCCGGCATCATTTCGATGATCCGGTTGGCGATGCGGTTGATGAAATACCGGTCATGGCTGACGGTGAGGATCGTTCCCTCAAAGTCCTCCAGTGCATCCTCCAGAACCTCCCTGGAATCCATGTCCAGGTGGTTGGTGGGCTCATCCAGCAGCAGGACATTGTTCTGCTGCAGCATCAGCTCCGTCAGGGCCACGCGTCCCTTTTCTCCGCCGGAGAGGGTGGAAATCTTCTGGAAAACATCGTCCCCGGTGAACAGGAACATCCCCAGGGCGCCGCGCACATCGGACTGTTCCATCTGCGGAAAGCGGTCCCAGACGTCATCCAGGATGTCCTTTTCCGGATGCAGACCGGCCTGGTGCTGGTCGTAGTAACCGACCTCCACATTGGCACCGAAGCGGACGCTGCCCTCATCCGGCATTTCCTGCCCCAGGATCATGCGCATCAGCGTGGTCTTTCCCACGCCGTTGGGACCGATGACGGCAATGCGGTCCCCGGCGCGCACATGAAGGTTCAGGCCCTCAAAAAGCTGCCGGGTGCCATATCGTTTTCCAAGACCCTCGACAAGCAGCACGTCCTCTCCGGTCCGCTTTCTGGCATGAAAGGAGAGCCGGATGTTCCGGGATTCAACGGGCCGGTCGATGCGCTCCATCCGGTTCAGGGCCTTTTCACGGCTCTCCGCAGCCCTGATGGATTTTTCACGGTTGAACATGCGGTAGCGGGCGATGATGGCCTTCTGGCGCTCGATCTCCTTCTGCTGCAGGGCATAGGCGCGCTGCCAGGCCTCATAGCGCTCGCTGCGCTGCTGGAGGTAGCGGGTATAGTTGCCGCTGTACTGTTCGCTGACCCCGCCGATGATCTCCACGATGCCGGTACACACGTTGTCCAGGAAATACCGGTCGTGTGAAATCACCAGGACCGTGCCGGGGTACGCGCACAGATAGTTTTCCAGCCACTGAAGCGTGTCCATGTCCAGATGGTTGGTGGGCTCGTCCAGCAGCAGGACCTGCGGCTTCATCAGGAGGGTTTTGCCCAGAAACAGCCTTGCCCGCTCACCGCCGCTCAGGCTGCGCAGGGGTTGATGGTGCTGCTCCGGGGTAAACCCCAGACCGTTGAGGACTCCAAGCACCATGCTTTTCCACGCATAGCCGTCCGCCTGCGTGAAGCGCTCCATCAGGTGGTCGTACTCCCCGAACAGGGGAGAGTCCTGCGGCGCATGCGCCATGTCGGCCTCCATCTGACGCAGCTTTTCCTCCATCCGGAAGACCGGTTCATAGACGGAGGACAGTTCCTCCCAGACCGTGCGGGGATTGCCGGTGTCCAGCATGTCCTGCTGGGCCACATACCCGATCTCCATGCCCTTTGCCATGGACAGCGTCCCCGTATCCCAGACCAGCTGACCGGCGAGGATGTTCATCAGGGTGGTTTTTCCGCAGCCGTTGACCCCCACGATGCCGATGCGTTCCCCCTGCTGGATGGTCACCGTGATGTTTTTCAGCACATCATGGATCCCGAAGGATTTCCCGAGACCCTGTGTTGAGATGGCTATCATAGATTCACTTCCAATTCAGACGTTCAAGGGAATTATACGATAGCCCCCCTGCTCAGCGCAAGGTGCGCCTCTTTCCGGAATTCCCCCCGCCTGGCCCTTGCGGGTGCCATCGAATTCGGGTATACTTTTGTCAAAGAAAGTAAAAACGAGGTGAAATCCATGAAAAGACTCAGCGACCTGATCGAGGAGTTCATCAAGGAACTGATGACGGGCACGGACGACACGGAAAACGCCGAAGTCGAGGTCCGCAGAAATGAACTGGCGGAACACTTCCACTGCGCCCCCTCCCAGATCAACTACGTCCTGTCCACCCGGTTCACACCGGATCACGGCTACGTGATTGAATCCCGCCGCGGAGGAGGAGGCTACATCCGCATCGTCCGTCTGGCCGCCTCAGCAAGGGAGGGTCAGCTCCATGAACTCTACCAGCGCGTGGGCACTTCCATCAGCATGCAGGACGCCCTGAGGATCATCGAAGCCCTGAAGACCGACGGACTGGTGACCCTGGAGGAGGCCCAGCTGATGTGCGCCGCCATCAATCCCGTGGCGGTTCCGCTGCCGCTGAGCATGAAGGATGCACTGACAGCAGGAATTCTGCGCAGCATGCTGCTGTCCCTCGTCAAGCGCCGGGAAAACTGAATGCATCCACAAAGTGCCTGCGCAGGCACTGCAGACAAAGGGAGAGAGTCAGATGAATCTGGAACAGCTCGTCAGACAACTGAAGGAGGACAGCTCCTTCATGGAGAATGTGGCCTGCTGGCACACCCTGCCGGCCAGGGAAGCCCGTACCTGTCCCTTTCCGGAGGGAATGGACCCGCAGATCGGCGATGTCCTGCACCACAAGGGCATCCACAGGCTGTACACCCACCAGGCCAGCGCCTTTGAGGCGGTCCGCCGGGGGGAGAACGTGTGCGTGGTCACGCCCACCGCCTCCGGCAAGACCCTGTGCTACAACCTGCCCGTGCTCAATGCCATTCTGGACAATCCGGACACCCGCGCCCTGTACCTTTTTCCCACCAAGGCGCTGGCTGCGGACCAGGTGGCCGAGCTTTATGACATGATCGAGTTCCTGGGCCGGGACATCAAGACCTATACCTATGACGGAGACACCCCGGCTGCCGCACGCAGGGCAGTGCGCCAGGCGGGGCATATCGTGGTGACCAATCCGGACATGCTCCATTCCGGCATCCTGCCGCATCATACCAAATGGGTCAAGCTCTTTGAAAACCTGAAATACGTGGTCATCGATGAAATCCACGTCTACCGGGGGGTTTTCGGTTCCAACCTGGCCAACCTGATCCGCAGGCTCCATCGCCTGTGCGCCTTCTACGGGTCAGACCCCGTCTTCATCTGCTGCTCGGCCACCATCGCCAATCCCGCGGAGCTTGCCGCCACGCTGACGGGGAGGGAGATGACCCTGATTGACAACAACGGCGCGGCTTCCGGGGAAAAGCACATCGTGTTCTACAATCCGCCGGTGGTCAACCGGCAGCTGGGAATCCGCAAGTCCTCCCTTCAGGAAACCATCCGCCTCGCCTCACTCCTGGTGGACAACGACATCCCCTCCATCGTGTTCGGAAAGTCCCGTCTGACGGTGGAAGTGATCACCAGGCACCTCAAGGAGCGCGTCAGGGATCCCATCGGAAATTCCGGGCGCGTCCGGGGTTATCGGGGCGGCTACCTGCCCACCCAGCGCCGCAGCATCGAGCGCGGCCTTCGCAGCGGGGAAGTGCGCACGGTGGTGGCCACCAATGCCCTTGAACTGGGCATCGACATCGGGCAGCTGGATGCCTGCGTGCTGTGCGGATACCCGGGCACCATCGCCAGCACCTGGCAGGAAGCCGGACGCGCCGGACGCAGGCAAAGCTGCTCCCTGACCATCCTTGTGGCCTCCTCCTCCGGACTGGACCAGTACCTCATGTCCCATCCGGAATACTTTTTCACGAGCTCCCCGGAAAATGCGCTGGTCCACCCGGACAACCTCTATATCCTCATGAGCCACATCAAGTGCGCCGCCTTTGAGCTGCCCTTTCTGGAGGAGGAGACCTTTGCGCGGGACGTGTCCACCGGAGAGATGCTCGACTACCTGTCCGAGCAGCAGATTCTCATGAAGAGCGGCGGCCGCTACCACTGGACCGCCGAGGAATTTCCCGCGGCGGATGTCTCCCTGCGCTCGGTCAACAGCGAGAAC
>OMRS01000399.1 GCA_900313545.1 uncultured Eubacteriales bacterium
ACCCACCATATGGCGCGCCTGGAGGGGCTCGAACCCACGGCCCACGGCTTAGAAGGCCGTTGCTCTATCCAACTGAGCTACAGGCGCCCGATTTCCTCTGCGCGGCGGCGTTTCCCGCTGACAGATACGTATTATATGCAAACGGGAGACCTTTGTCAACAGGAATTTTCTGCTTATTTTTTTGTTGCATTAATGGAAAATCACAGGCGATTTATTGAAAGTGATGATGATCCCTGCGGTACGACTGCGAGCAGCTGACAAAGTATCCGAACAGTTTCCGGGAAGTCTCCTCTCCCTCAGCCAGATACTCGGGATGGAACTGGACGGCCACCACGGCGGGATTGTCCCGGCTCACGACCGCTTCGAGAATGCCATCCTCTGAGAAGCCGGCGGGAAGAAGCCCCGGCGCCAGATCCCTCACACACTGGTGGTGCATGCTGTTGACGAGGGCCGTGTCCCCGTAGATCGAGAGGAAAGGTTCGGCAGTGAACCGGACCGGATGGATGCCGCGGGTATAGGGAGGCCCCTGGAAGTGATTCTCCCGGGCAAGGCCTCTCTGGGTTTCGATATCCTGAATCAGAGTGCCTCCAAGCGCCACGTTGAGCACCTGGATTCCCCTGCAGATGGCCAGAACCGGCATCTGCAGGGGCAAGGCCTGCTCCAGAAGAAGGAGCTCATGGGCATCCCGTTCATCGCAGATGCTCCCGCACTTCGGGAGCACCTCTTCCCCATATCTTGCGGGATTCACGTCCACTCCTCCGGACAGAAGGAGCCCGTCAAGGAGAGAAAGCTGGGCTGCTGCGAGGTCCCTTTCCTCCGTGAACGGAAGGAGCAGAGGAAATCCGCCGGAGCGCAGCACCGCATCCACATAGTTTTTGCGGAGATGGTACTCCCGGGAATCAGGAGAATAGCTTGCGGAAATCCCGATGACGGGCATTGAATCGGTCTTGTTCATGGTATGAGGAAAACTCCCTTTACAATCATGGCCCTCTGAACTGAGGGGGTACGGAGCAAGGACAGGAGGATTCCCGTCCCCTCCCTGGTCACGGCAGTATCCGGGATTGAACGGTCGGAAGGTCCGGAAACCCGGACTTCAGGTCGCTCTGCGCAGGTCAGACCGCCGTTTTGCATAGTTCCAGATAGAGATCCCGGTAGGCCTCCATCCGGATAAGGTCTTCCCCCAGCCAGATCTGGTCGGAGCGCAGGGCCTGATAAAACAGCATTCCCAGTCCCTCCACCGTTCGGATTCCTTTGTCCCGTGCCTTGCGCAGAAGCAGGGTTTCCCGGGGATTATACACTGCATCGAATACGGAATCAACGCAGGAGATCAGCCTGTCGCTCACCGGACAGTCCTGTGTGTGGGGTGTCATCCCCACGGGCGTGCAGTTGATGAGCAGATCTGCTCCGGGAATGTCCTCTTCCCGGGTACAGGCGCTCATGTCCTCCTGCCGGTTGGCATAGGCGCGGCGCATGCTGGCAAGGATCGCTTCCCCGCCCTGCTGACGCCGGACCAGGAAGGTCACTCTGGCCCCTGCGCCCAGCGCCGTGGTTCCGGCGATGTGGGCAGCCCCGCCGTTGCCGACGATGACCACGCGGCTGCCTTTTTCAAGAGGTACGCCGGCCTCGCGCAGGGACTGGAGAATGCCGAAGCCGTCGGTGTTGAAGCCCTTCAGGACGCCTTCGTCATTGCGGACGGTGTTGACCGCGCCGCAGACCCGGGCGGATTCGTCGATTTCATCCAGATAGGGCACGATGCGTTCCTTGAAGGGAATGGTGACATTGAAGCCTGAAAAGCCGTGACGCAGCACGTCCACCAGCGAGGACAGCCTCTCCCGCCCGATGGTCAGCGTGATGTACAGCGCATTAAGCCCCTCGCGGGCAAAGACCGCATTATGGATCATCGGCGAGAGGGAGTAATCCAGCCTCTCGCCGATGAGGGCATACTTCTGCGTCCGGGCGCCGATGCCTGCGCCCATGGCTTACCTCAGGACCGCGGCAAACTGTGCTTTGCTGCGGGACAGGATCTGGTCGATCACGGGATTGACGTCATCATCCGTCAATGTGCGCTCCGCACTGCGGAAGACCATGGAGAAAGCGACGGATTTCTTGCCGGGACGCAGCTGCGTGCCGCGGTAAATATCAAAGATCCGCACACTCTCCAGCAGGTCTCCCGCCGCGTCGCGGACAAGGTCCATCATCTCGCCCACCATGACGGATTCCTCCACCACCAGAGCCAGATCACGGGTCACCGCGGGATACCTGGGCAGGGGCGCAATCTGGCCCATGGGCTGTTTGAGGGCCTGTACGGCATCCAGGTCCACCTCTGCCAGAATGACCCGCTGGGACAGTTCAAAGTTTTTCAGGACCTCCGGATGCACTTCACCCACCGTGGCGACCCTGCGGCCTCCCGCAAGCAGCTCTGCGCTGCGTCCCGGGTGGAGATAGGGCTCCTGTGCGCGCCTGAGCGTCACCTGGATGCCGAACTGAGAGAGCAGGTCCACTGCCACATCCCGGAAGAAGAAGAAATCCGCATGTTCGCCATAGCCGCCGAAGCAGGCGAAGGGGCACTCCCGGGGCTGACCGGACTCGCTGGGACAGGTGGTGTCAAACACCGGTGCGATTTCATAGAGCAGGGCTTCCGGATTGTTGCGGCTCTGGTTGAGCGCCAGGGACCCCAGTACACTGGGAACCAGCGAGGGACGCATCACGCTGGTCTCCTCGCCCAGGGGGTTGAGGATCTTCAGCGGATTCATCCGGGGATCCTGCGCGTCAAGCAGCAGTGCGGAAAGCAGGCGCGGGCTGATGAAGGAGAAATTCCGGATTTCATACATCCCGCAGCCGGAAAGGAAGCGGCCTGTCTCACGGGAGAGTTTCATGCTCTCGTTGATACTGGCCGGCTGGACCGCGCCAAGGGGCAGTGTTTCGGTCAGGTGTTCATATCCGTAGATGCGAAGCACTTCCTCAGAGACATCCGCCTCCTGCTCCATGTCCTCGCGGAACAGCGGCGGAATCACGGTCAGGGTGTCGCCGTCCAGAACGGTCTGCATCTCCAGGCGCGTGAGGATGGAGCACATCTCTTCGCCGGGAATCTGCAGGCCGATGCGCTCGTTGATGCGCGTCACCGAGGCACGGATGGACCTGGGTGCGGCGGGTTCGGGATAGAAATCGTAGACGCCCTCGATGACATCGCCGGCCCCCAGCTGGCAGATCAGCTGGCATGCCCGGTCAGCTGCCTCCCGGCAGGTGGCGGCGCAGACGCCCCGCTCGAAGCGGCCGGAGGATTCCGTGCGCATGCCCAGCCCCCTGGAGGTGAGGCGGATGCTCGTGCGGTCAAAGGAGGCGATTTCAAAGAGCACCTGCCGGGTCTGTTCGGTGATTTCAGACTCCTCGCCGCCCATAATGCCGGCGATGCCGGTGGCATCCGTTCTGTCGCAGATCATGAGCATGTCCGGGGTCAGGGCGCGCTCCTTGCCGTCCAGGGTGGTGATGCTTTCCCCTTCATGGGCGCGGCGGACAAGGATGGTGCGCTGCTTGACCCGGTCCAGGTCAAAGGCATGCATGGGATGGCCGGTTTCCAGCATCACATAGTTGGTGATGTCCACCACGTTGTTGATGGAGCGGATGCCGGCGCCGTGGAGGGCCTTCCTCAGCCACATG
>OMRS01000258.1 GCA_900313545.1 uncultured Eubacteriales bacterium
CCCCGGCTGCGCAGCTCCGGGTCAATGGGATGGCTTGCTGTGGCAAGGGTGACATTGGGACCGAACATGACCCGGTCACCCACATAGATATGTCCGTCATCCACCAGGGTCAGATTGAAGTTGGCATAGACGCCGGAGCCCAAATGAAGGTGATGTCCTCCCCAGTTGGCACGGAAGGGGAGTTCGATGTAATTCCCCTTGCCACAGGAGGCAAAGACTTCATTCATATATTTCTGTTTCTCAACGGTGTCCGATGGCTTCAGCTGATTGAAGGCCCACAGGCGGTCTTGGAAGGGAACCTGCACAGCCATGATATCCGGATCATTTGGATCATAAATGAGACCCTTGACCATGCGTTCATATTGTGTCATGCGCGTATCCTCCGGCTGATGAAACTGCTCCCCGCAGGTATCGGGGTGTCTATCCTCAGAATAACATATCCCTGATTTGCGCACAATCACCTTTGGGCAGAGAGGGGAGGTGCATCTGCCTTCAGCCGGAAAAAACAGAGGATATGCCGTGTCTTCCTGTGCTACAATCATCCGGGAGGGATGACTGTGAAGGAAAAAAATGTCCTGCAGGGAATCAGCCGCAGCGGATTCCGGGCATGGCTGGAGGAACACTCCGAAAACGAAATGGAGTGCTGGGTGGAAGTGCGAAGGGGAAGACCTGCGGATACCGGGACATTGTCCTATTTGGATGCCGTGGAGGAAGCCCTGTGCTTCGGGTGGATCGACAGCACCGTGAAACAGCATGACGGGGTGTCCCTGCAGAGATTTACTCCCAGAAGAAGGGGCAGTGCCTGGACGGAACTGAACAAGGAAAGGGCCCGGCGCCTGATCCGACTCGGAAGGATGACCCCTCAGGGAAAGGCCGTGCTGCCTGCCATGGGAAGGGGAAGCTTTCGTATGGACCCTGAGGTGATGGCGGAGATGAAAAAGACACGGTGCTGGACGAAATTCAGATCTTTTCCGCCCCTGTACCAGCGCATCCGAAGTTCAAATGTGGCTTTTTACCGCAAGCGAAGCCCGGAGATGTATGAAAAGGCGCTCCGCCATCTGATCGAGGAAACGAAAAAAGGCAGGATGTTCGGGGAATGGAACGACTACGGGAGGCTTCTGGACAGCGGACAGGGAAATGTGAACCATCCTGCGGCCGCAATGCCTCCGGATGAGAAGGAGAACAAGGATGGCATATGAACTGAGATCCGCCAGGTTTCTTGCGGCGGAGGTCCTCCGTCAGGCGGTGGAGGAAGGGGACTGTGTGGTGGATGCCACCATGGGAAACGGGCATGATACCCTGATGCTCTGCCAGCTGGTGGGGGAGACGGGAAAAGTCATTGCCTTTGATATCCAGGCGGATGCTGTGGCAAGAACTGCACGGCTGCTGGAGGAAAACGGGTTGTCAGGCAGAGCGAGGCTGCTGTGTCGCGGACATGAGCATCTCCTTGAGGAAGTGCCTGGGGAAATAGCGGCTATGGTGATGAATCTGGGATGGCTCCCCGGGGGAAGCCATCGGGTCACCACACTGTGGGAGACCACACGCCAGGCGGTGGAAGCGGGGCTGAAATGCCTTAAACCGGGCGGGGTTCTGGTAATCTGCGCCTATCCCGGACATGAGGAGGGAAACCGCGAACGGGAGGAACTGATGGCTTTGCTGTCGGGGCTGAGCAACCGGTCTTTCAATGTCCTGCTTCAGAGATTCCTCAATGCATCGGCCAATGCCCCGGTTTGCTATGTGGTTCAGAAAAATGCCCATGCGGGAAGGAAGGCATGACTGACGGGGAGGCTTCGCAGAAAAAACATCCGTAATCAAAAGATTCGTTGACTGGACGGAAAACGGCAAATATAATCGGAACAGGAAGAAACCTTTTTCAATTTGGAAGGAGGAGAGGAAATGAAGAGACTCGCATGGCTGCTGATCGCCTTGATGCTGCTGGCGGGAACAGCTGCGGCAGAGGAGAAGCAGGGGACACCCACAGAAACGCAACCGACGCAGACTCAGGAACAGGATGCGCAACCGACATCGGATACAAAGGAACAGGATGCCCAGGCGGCACCGGATACGCAGGAACAGGAATTGGAGAATTTTGAAACCATTCGAAGCATCCGCCAGGTTAAAATCCCTGCCTATCTGAGAGATGAAGACTTTTCCGGCACAGTGCTGGTCACCTATATC
Organism: uncultured Eubacteriales bacterium; assembly: GCA_900313545.1. The sequence goes on from OMRS01000258.1 coordinate 2,179, forward strand.
AATGACATTGAGGATATTCCGTTTGTTGACATGGTGACCTGGGTCCAACTCATGAGGATTTTCCAGCATGAGGTTATTCATGATATGGATTATGACCTGGACCTCCAGGTCGAGGGCAATGTGGTTTACCTGGTTCGGGAAAACAATTCCAACATGATCCTGAATTTTGATGAGAAGACCATTACATTTATTGACTATGACGAGTATATTCACAGCTCCTCCGATGTCTCTGATGCTCTCATGGATGTCATCGGCAAACCGATCTACAATGATAAAGGGGAGGAAGTCCTGTTTCAGCACAATTCCAGCTCCTCGTTCAGCCGTGCGGGAAAGATCCTGACCCTGAACCTCGAGGACTACAGTATCCCCATGCTCCATGACGAGGACGGGTTCTATGTCCCGCTTCAGACGCTTGCCGATTTCCTGATCCCTCCAGAGCAGTATACGCTTATGTATAACGGGAATCTCCTGATGATCGCCGCCAGTGAGGATCTGGGATATCCGGAGAGCGGATACAAACCGCTGGGGAAACTGTACTATCAGGATGCCCAGAAAATGCGCAGCCCGGAACTGGCCGCCTACAGCTATTGTGAACTGTGCCTGGTTCTGGACAACCAGTACGGTC
>OMRS01000368.1 GCA_900313545.1 uncultured Eubacteriales bacterium
GGACAAACAGCATGAAGGCCCGCGCAGCAGCCTCAAACGCACCACCAAGCTGATACTGGCCGTCACGCTGCACAACATCCCCGAGGGGATGGCGGTGGGCGTGGTCTATGCGGGCTGGCTTGCCGGAGATGTGGGCATCAGCGCCGCCGGGGCCCTCGCCCTGGCGCTGGGCATAGCCATCCAGAATTTCCCGGAGGGGGCCATCGTCTCCATGCCGCTGCTGGCGGAGGGCATGCCCAGAGGCAGGACCTTCTGGATGGGCGTGCTTTCCGGTGCGGTGGAACCGGTCGCCGCGGTGATGACGCTGCTGGCCGCCGGGCAGGTCACGCCGGTCATGCCCTGTTTTCTGGCCTTTGCCGCCGGAGCCATGCTGTATGTGGTGGTGGAGGAGCTGATCCCCGAAATGTCAGAGGGCGCGCATTCCAACATCGGTACCGTGGCCTTCGCGTTGGGGTTTGTGGGGATGATGATCCTGGATGTGACGCTGGGATAAAGGAGGAGGCGGAACAAAGAGGAATCCGGCGGCTGAAAACCCTGATTTTTGCCGCGCGGACCGTGCCGGGGAGGCAGCATGGTGCAGGAAATGGGGGACGGACCTGACCGCCCTTTTCCTGAGGACCGGGCTCCGGCGCCGCATGCCGGGCTGACGGGCGGGATCCGGGACCGCCGGCGTTACTCCGGCGCGTCACCTTGTGACTGGGTGTACTACCGTTTTTCCGACGATCAGAAAATAATTAATAATAAAATAAATGGTTTCATAGCTGCAAAAGCATCGCTATTAACAATTCTTTAGGGCGATATTAGCTTGCCAAAACATAAACAAGAAGAGTGAAATCGTAGGCTGACTTTCAAAGCATCTGGATAGGTGATACTGGACAAGCTGAACTGTCATCGCATTCTGCAGATATTTGGCTATCACAATAGGAAGAGATTTTGTGCTTTTTTGGGGATGATCATAGGGAATCTCATGTGTATATGAATGGAACAGGAGCAAGGACAAGTTACTCGGGTAACGGTATATGTTCGTGCAACAGCCTTAAACCCGGCCTTCAGAATTTGACAGATTCCTGGAATTCAGGTAGAATGCCCTGAAAATGTGTTTCCCGGAACTGCTTCCCGGTGCTTCTGCGCTCTGCCATCTGAAGGAAACCGGCTGAACTCAAGGACAGATTGTGCCTCCTTCATCGCCGGCATCCATCCGCAGAACTGCGCAGTCAGGGTCAGGCTTCCGGAAGTGACACGACTTGTCCGGGATGCTCTGCGGCAGAAGGCTTCAGCCGGCGGACCATCACCGGATGGATCCACACAGTGTTCTCCTGTATGGGAGGGAAAGGGAAAGAGATAGAGATGAAAAAAATGCTTCGAATTCTCCTCGCTTTGACGATGCTCCTGTCGACAGGCGCCATGTCTTCAGCGGAAGGAATCGACTACACCACAGGAACCCCCTGGCTGGACAGCGATCTGGACGGCAATGTGACTGCGGATACGCCGGTTGAGCTCAAAGACGATTTCGCACTTTACGTCAACAAGGACAAGATCCTTGCCACCCGGATTCCCGAGGGTTATGCCGAGACGGGAACGATTGAAGAAATCAACCGGAAACTGACGGAAGATACCAAAAACATGTTCCTTGGAGAAGCCCCGAAGGAGCACGATGCAAAGCTGGCCTATGACCTGTTCTGGCTGATGATGGACTGGGACGGCCGCAATGCGCTGGGAATCGCCCCGCTGAAGGCTGCGGTAGACGAAATCGAAGCCATTGACAGCATTGACGCACTGAACGCCTACCTCCTCGAGAAGCCCGTTGAGGATCAGCTTTCAGCCCTGTTTGCAGCCCAGCAATTGAGCGATTTCATGGATTCCTCGCGCAACCTCCTCACCGTTGCCACCATCACCCCCCTGCTTGAGGATTCAGCCGAGTACATCGAAATGACCGACTTCGGCAGAATCAAAAAGGACGCCGTGACCGAACTTGCACGGAAGATGCTGCGCAAGCTTGGATATTCAGAGGAAGAAACGCAGAAGAAGATCGACAACTGCTTTGCTTTTGAGACGACGCTGGCACCGACCATCGCATCCAACGAGGATCAGAAGAAGCCGGATTTTCTCGCCAAGATCTACAACATTTATTCATATGACGAAATGAAGGAGCTGGAGGGCAAGCTCCCGGTTCTGGAGCTGGCTGAGCACTGCGGCTTCCCGAAGACCGACAAGTACATGATCATGGACCCCGGCTACTTCCAGAAGCTCAATGAGCTCTACACCGAAGAAAATCTTCCCATGATCAGGGACTACCTGATCGTCCAGGGCACGGTCGGTTCCGCTGAGTCCCTTGACCGCGAGTGCTATGAGTGGGCCGTTGCCAGGAAGAATGCGATCTCCGGCGCCACCAGCATGCTGCCTGATGAGGATGCTTTCGCGCCTGCCGTGTCGAAAAAGCTTGTCTGGCCGGTCGCAAGGCTGTACAGCGAGACCTACCTGCGTCAGGAGGATAAGGACCGCATTTCCCTGCTGGTTGACGAGATCCTCGAAGCCTATCATGGTGTGATCAACAATGCGGCCTTCCTTTCCGACGAAACGAAGGCCAAAGCCATTGAGAAACTGGAAGCCATGAGAAAGGCTGTGCTCTATCCGGATGACTGGAGCAAGTATGCCTGCGATGATTTGAACTTTGCCTCCAAAGATGAGGGCGGCTCACTCTGGGAAGCTGAAAAGCGCATCACTGCCTTTACCATTGCCCAGAACGTCAAGGAGTTCTCCGAGCCCGTTGACAATTCGAAGTGGCCTATGCCCCCGAACATGGTGAACTGCATGTATTACAAGGTGAACAACACCATGTATATCTTTGGCGCGTTCTGCAAGGATGCATTGTACAACAGCGACATGAGCGACGAGGAGATCTACGGCAAGCTCGGCTGGGTGATCGGACACGAGATTTCCCATGCCTTTGACTCCGGCGGAGCC
>OMRS01000369.1 GCA_900313545.1 uncultured Eubacteriales bacterium
CCAGGGAGACCTCAAGAAGATCCCCGCCGGCCCGTCCGGAAAGGATGTCGATAGCTTCCTTGACTTCAAGCGCATTGCCCACATGGGTTCCCAAAGGCTGATCCATCCCTGTGACCACGGCCAGAATGGGGCGCTCTGCAACCTCCCCAATTTCCACCATCGCCTTTGCCAGGCGGATGGAATCCTCCAAGGTATGCATCAGCGCCCCGCTTCCCGTCTTGACATCCAGCACAATGGCCTCGGCACCGCTGGCCAGCTTTTTTGATACGATGCTTGAGGCGATCAGCGGGATGGAGTCCACGGTTCCGGTCACATCCCGCAGAGCATACAGAGTTTTGTCCGCAGGACACAGATCTGTCGTCTGTCCGATCACCGCACATCCGATCTGATCAACCTGCTTCACGAAGGATTCTCTGGTGCAGTCCACGGAGCAGCCGGGAATGCTCTCCAGCTTGTCCAGAGTGCCGCCGGTATGTCCCAGTCCTCTTCCGGAAATCTTTGCCACCTTTGCTCCGCAGGCCGCGGCGAGGGGCACCAGGACCAGGGTCGTGGTATCTCCGACCCCTCCGGTGGAGTGTTTGTCCACGCAGATGCCATCAATGTCACTCAGATCCATGGTCATCCCCGAATGCATCATTTCCAGGGTAAGGTCGGAGGTTTCCCTTGGGGTCATTCCGCGCAAACAGATGGCCATCAGAAGGGCGGAGAGCTGATAGTCGGGAACGGTTCCCCACGCGGCGCCATATGCAAACGCTGCAATCTCTTCCCGTGTCAGTTCCATTCCTGCCTTTTTCTTTAAAATAATATCAACAAAATTCACTGGGCTCTCCTTTCTTTTCTTACAGGATACTGTTAATCAAATCAAATAGAGTTCTCCATGCTTCGGACATAAGCGAAGTCCTTCGGTTTCCCGCTCCCTGACGGAAACATCTGTACCTGCCGCAGGCATTGCCCGATTTATCCCAAACCCGAAGGCTTCCGGGATTCGCCAGATGAACAGGATCACCCTGCCGGTCCTGAAGATCCTTCCGGTTTGGTCCGGGCATGTGCAGGGGCAATCAGGAATCTATCGGAGAGTCCGGCATCATGAACCTGTCAGCCTGGCCTAACACGAAGAAAACCATGACAGTTTCCCACAGAAGATTACATTCTCCCGTCCAGGGACTTCCCGGTGCCGGCCAGGATCATATCAAATCCAGCAGCCCGCCCCATCCTGTTCATCACCGCGAGCCCGATCCCGGAAACGGTGGAGGCCTCGCAGAAGGCACGGTCCAGCCCCAGTTCATCCAGTTCCCGGAGTCTGGCAAAAAGAAGGGAAGCCGCTTCCTCCGGATGCCGGGCATGTCCCAGGCTCAGTGTCCTGCGTCCGCCGAAGTCATGCTCCACGAATCCCAGAATCGCCGGGTGAAGGCCTTCAGCTTCCGCCTGATCATACCGCGTGCAGATCTCCCGGATCACCGCCTCCGGCGGACCTTCCACGATCGTCGTCCGTGCACTGGGAGCATAGTGGCGGTACTTCATCCCGGGCGAACGGACCGTCTCCCCCTCCTGCAAAGGCTGCATCACGTGCTCATCCACCTGTACATCCCCCAACACGGCACGGATCATCTCCGGTGTGATGGCCCCGGGGCGGAGCACCAGCGGCACTTCCCCGCAGGCATCGATGACGCTGCTCTCCACTCCCACCTGGCAGGGACCGTCATCCAGGATCAGCGGAATTTTTCCATCCATATCCTCCAGGACATGCGCGGCCGTGGTGGGACTGGGCCTGCCGCTGGAATTGGCACTGGGAGCCGCAATGGGACACCTCGCATAGCGGATGATCTCCCTTGCCGCCCAAGAGGAAGGCATTCGGATTCCCACCGTATTGAGCCCTGCGCTGACTTCACGGGGAATCCGAGCCGAATGCGGTAAAATCAGCGTCATAGGTCCGGGCCAGTAGGCTTCCATCAGTTTCCTGGCATTCTCCGGGATCTCCGTCACAAGGGGCGGGATTTCCTCAATGGAACTGACATGCACGATGATCGGGTTGTCCGACGGCCGTCCCTTGGCCTCAAAGATTCTGCGCACGGCAAGGGGATTCCCCGCATCCGCCGCCAGACCGTAAACGGTCTCTGTGGGCATGCCCACCAGTTCCCCCCGCCGGATCAGTTTCCCGGCGAGAGCAAGGCTTTCCTGTGTTACCGGCAGCACCTGTGTCTTCACAATTCGTTCCTTCCTAATTATCCGTCATGCCCAGCTGCCTGAGCTGGCGCTCGCGGTCCTCCATCAGCAGGGGTTCAATGAGATCATCCATATCTCCGTCGACGAAGCTGTCGATGGTGTAGACCGTCCTGCCGATGCGGTGATCCGTCACCCGTCCTTCATTGAAATTGTAGGTGCGGATGCGCTCGCTGCGGTCCCCCGTTCCCACCTGGGTACGACGCTCCTCTGCGGTTTTTGCATTCTGCTCTTCAAGCGCCCGTTCATACAGTCTGGAACGGAGCACCCGCATGGCTTTGTCCTTGTTCTTCAGCTGGCTCTTTTCATCCTGGCAGGTGACCACCGTGCCCGTGGGCAGGTGGGTGATCCTCACCGCGCTGTCTGTCCGGTTAATGTACTGTCCGCCATGTCCGGAGGCACGATAGGTGTCAATGCGCAGGTCCTCCGGGCGGATGTCCACGTCCACATCCTGCGCCTCCGGCATCACTGCCACTGTCGCAGTGGAGGTCTGGCGCTTGCCGTTGCTTTCGGTCACCGGCACGCGCTGCACCCGGTGCACGCCGCTTTCAAACCGTAGCCGATTATAAACGCCTTCTCCGGTAATGGCAAATACAGCTTCCTTGACGCCGCCCAACTCCGTGTCCGACAGATCGATCATCTCAGTTTTCCAGCCTCTGCGCTCGGCATAGCGCATATACATGCGCATCAGCATGGCGGCAAACAGTGCCGCCTCCTCCCCGCCCGCGCCGCTGCGGATTTCAAGCACGGCGCTGCGCTCCGCATTGGGGTCAGGGGGAATCAGCAGCAGGCGGATTTCCTGCTCGCAGTCCCGGATTTGCCGGTCAATACGCGAGAGTTCCTCCTTTGCCAATTCCTCCATGCCTTCCTCCGCCTGCAGGTCCATGGCACCCTGCTCCTCTTCGTGAAGAGCCTCAAGGCGTGCTACAGCTTTCGCCAGCGGTTCCAGACGGCTGTGCTCCCTGGCAAGCTGCTGCCACTTTGGCTGATCCCGGACCACCTCCGGATCCGAGAGCAGCATGCCCACCTCCTCCAGCCTGGGTCTGACCCAGTCCAGTTGTCTGATCATCGTTCCATGACTCCTTCCGCAATTACCACGCGCCAGTTTCCGCCGTAATCCCGCAGAGCGCGCACCTGTCTGAAGCATCGGGCAAACAGCTTGCTGACGTCATCCTTCTGCTTCCAGCCAATCTCCACCAGCAGGGCGCCCCCCGGTTGAAGGCACCCCGGCGCCTCATCGGCCAGGCGGCGGTACATCTGCAGTCCGTTTTCCGGAGCGAACAGCGCCATCTCCGGCTCGCAAAGGACTTCTTCCGACAGCAGCGGCCGCTCCTCCTGCGCGATATAAGGCGGATTCGAGCAGATCACATCAAAGCGCTCCCCCTCCACCGGGCGAGTCAGATCCCCCTGCAGAAACCGGACTCTCACGCCCTGACGCCGCGCATTCTCCTTCGCAACTTCCAGCGCACGAAAAGACAGGTCCACGGCAGTCACATGCACATCCGGCCTCAGCACCGCACAGGCTACGGCCAGTGCTCCGGATCCGGTTCCGATATCCAGCAGTGTGCCTCCCCGTGGCACGCGGGCAATCACCTGCTCACACAGGATTTCCGTATCGCTTCTTGGAATCAGCACATCAGGGGTCACCATGAGTGTGAGCCCCATGAACGGGGCTTCACCGGTAATATACTGCACGGGTTCCCGCTGCATGCGTCGGAGCACAGCGTCCTCAATGCGGGTTTGAATTGTTTCGGGGACCTCCCGCACGGACAGTCTCAGTTCAAGCGGAGAGCGGTCAAGCACCCAGCCCATCAGCAGCCCCGCATCTGTCAGCGCATCCTCAATGCCGGCCTGTTCCATCTGCTTCGCGATGCTCCGCAGAAGCATTCTTTCAGTCATGATTCCCACCACTTCATGATTTTTTTCGTTAAAAAGCGTCTGTCTGCAGTTCTTCTCCGTCCGGGACACGCCTCTTCCGGTATCCTTCGGAGACAACTCCGCTGTGGACGCGCATTTTCGAGCGCGGATACAGCGGACAAACCGCAGTGACGCCTGCCCCCTCATTCCTCACGCTTCACATAATGCAGCTCAATGTCATATCCGAGTGCCTCAAGCATCCTGACAAAGGTGTGGTTCACAACGCCATCCTTTCTCCGGATGAGTTTATTGACATATGAGGCCGGAATTTCAACCTTCCTGGCAATATCCGCCTGAGTCATGTGTTCTTCAACGCACTTGACCTTGATATCCAGTTCAATATTATTTCTTTACCATTCCGTTAATCCCCGCCTCATCAGTACTTATGCAGTTTGTATAAGTTATTCTAACACTTCCTTTTGTTTCTGCATAGTCTGAATGTCAAAAAGAACCCTCTGGTCCCGGCAGCCCGATCTCCTGCCGAAGTCTCAAATCCACGCCGACCCCCTCAAGTCCGAACGGGCGAGGGTTCAAGACAACGGAAAAAGACTGCAAAAGGAGGCATCAGGCTTCCTCTTTGCAGTCCTTTGTAAA
>OMRS01000370.1 GCA_900313545.1 uncultured Eubacteriales bacterium
ATGATCCCGGATGATGATTATGAGCTGCCGTTTGAGTGAGAGGAGGTAACGCATGTACGAACTTCGACCTTATCAGGTTGAGGCCAGGGATGCCGTCCTCTCGGAGTGGGAACAGGGGCACCAGCGCACTTTGCTGGTGCTTCCAACCGCCGCCGGTAAAACCGTTACCTTCTCCTCAATCATCGAACATGAGATTCAGGACAGTAGCCGGGCCCTTGTCCTGGCACACCGGGGTGAACTTCTGACACAGGCCGCGGACAAGCTGCGTGCTGCATGCGGGATAGACTCCATTCTGGAAAAAGCCGAGAGCACTTCTTTGGGGAGCTTCCTGCCGGTGACGGTGGGATCCGTCCAGAGCATGGCACAGCCGAAACGTCTTAAGCGGTTCCCGGAGGATTATTTCAAGACCATCGTGGTCGATGAAGCGCATCACTGTCTGTCAGAGAGCTACCAGCGTGTTCTGGAACACTTTCCGAGGGCAAATGTCCTTGGCGTCACTGCCACTCCGGACCGCGGTGACCGACAGACTCTCGGCCAGTATTTCGACAGCCTCGCCTATGAGTACTCTATGAGCCGGGCAATCCGGGAGGGTTACCTGGTACCGATCAAGGCACAGATGATCCCGCTGAAGCTTGATCTTAAGAATGTAGGCCTTTCCAACGGGGATTATGCTGCCGGCGATGTGGGGAATGCCCTGGAGCCGTATCTGGAACAGATCACCATGGAGATGAAGCATTACTGCAAAGGCCGAAAAACGGTGGTATTCCTGCCGCTGATCTCCACATCACAGAAATTCTGCCGGATGCTGAATGAGGCGGGGATCCGGGCCTGCGAGGTGAATGGGAACAGTGACGACCGGGAACAGGTGCTTGCTGATTTTGAAGCTGGCCGGTATGACGTGCTTTGCAACAGCATGCTGCTGACAGAGGGCTGGGATTGCCCGTCTGTGGACTGTGTGGTGGTCCTGCGGCCAACGCGGATCAGGGGGCTCTTCCAGCAGATGGTAGGACGCGGCATGCGCCTGAGCCCGGAGACGGGCAAGAAGGATCTGCTCATCCTGGACTTCCTGTGGCTGACGGAGCGCCACGATCTGTGCAGGCCGTCCTCGCTTGTGAGCAAAGATGCTAATATTGCGCAAATGATCGATAAACAGGTCGAGAAGGGCGATGAAGCGGTAGACATCCTTGAAGCAGAAGAAACTGCAGAGCGTGATGCCCTTGCCGAGAGGGAGGAGGCGTTGGCCAAAGAGCTTGAGGAAATGCGATCCCGGAAGCGGAAGCTGGTGGATCCCCTGCAGTACGCACTCAGCATAGCGGCGGAAGACCTGACGAACTATGTGCCGACATTTGCATGGGAAATGGCACCGCCATCCCAAAAACAGCTAGATTTCCTTGAGCGCCGCGGCATTTTCCCGGGGAGTGTCGGGAATTCCGGTATGGCCTCCATGCTGATCGACCGTCTGAAGCGCCGGCAGGAAGAGGGCCTTGCCACACCCAAGCAGATCCGGTGCCTGGAGCGCTACGGATTCCGGCAGGTGGGGACATGGCCCTTTGAGAATGCCAGCAAGATGATTTCACTTCTCGCAAACAACCATTGGCGCGTGCCGTATGGCATGAAGCCTGCATTATACAGACCATAAGGAGGTTTTTATGGACCAGAACATTTTATCCGCACTGAAAGCAATTGACGTCGCCACGCTCACCCGCGCTGACTGGATCTCTGCAGGTATGGCCCTCAAGGAAGAAGGTTTCCCGGTGAGCGTATGGGATGACTGGAGCCGAAACGATACGAGATACAAGACAGGAGAGTGCGCCCGTTTATGGGAAGGCTTCCACGGCCACAACAAGCCGGTCAAGGCCGGCACCATTGTCCAGATGGCGAAGGAGCGCGGCTGGAACCCTTATTGGAGTGGGGACGGCTGCATGGCGTGGGACGACACAATCGAATATGACGGCGATGATTCCTTCACAGGGTTTGCTACAGAAGCCTGGGAGGCTGCGGGAGACCTGGTGACATATCTGGAAACGCTGTTTGAGCCGGACGACCATGTGGCCTATGTCACAGGAGATGTCTGGCAAAATGCGGACGGCAGGTGGGTTCCCAGTAAAGGCGTTTACGACAGGACGGCCGGTGAGCTGATTGCTGCTCTTAGGAAACACCCGGATGACGTCGGTGCAGCAGTCGGGGACTGGAAGCAGGAAGCCGGGGCGTGGATCCGGTTTAACCCGGTGGACGGTGAAGGTGTGAAAAATGAGAATATTACCGCGTTCCGGTATGCCCTGGTGGAGTCTGACACCCTTCCCATTGGTGAGCAGGACATCCTGTTTCGGAAGCTGGAGCTGCCTATCGCCTGCCTGGTGCACAGCGGCGGCAAGAGTCTTCATGCCATCGTCCACATCGATGCGGAAAGTTATGAGGAGTACCGGAAGAGAGTGGAATTCCTGTATGACTTCCTGGAGAAACATGGCGTCTCCATCGACAAGCAGAACCGGAATCCCTCCAGGCTGTCCCGTATGCCCGGCGTGACCCGGAACGGGAACCGGCAGTACCTGGTGGCCTCCAATATCGGCCGCAAGAGCTGGGCGGAGTGGATGGACTACGCGGAAGGTGTTACGGACGAACTGCCGGGGATGGTGCCCCTGTCGGAATTCATGGATGATCCACCAGTACTTCCGGAGGAGTTGATCACCGGGATCCTCAGACGCGGCCACAAGATGCTGATCTCCGGATCCTCCAAAGCCGGTAAGAGTTTTCTGCTCATGGAGTTATGTGCCGCCATTGCAGAGGGCCGGGAGTGGCTGGGATTCCCCTGCAAGAAGGGGAAAGTACTCTATGTGAATTTGGAGATCGATCCGGCCAGTGCCATCAACCGGTTCCTGAAAATCTATGACGCCCTGGGGATCCCGGCACTGCATATGGAAGACACCGTGGTATGGAACCTCCGCGGACACGCCGTGCCGCTCGATCAGCTGGTGCCGAAGCTGATCCGCCGGGTGCGCGACCAGCACTTTGATGCCATCGTCATTGATCCAATCTACAAGGTCATCACCGGGGATGAGAACAATGCTTCCGACATGGGTGCGTTCTGCAATCAGTTTGACAGGATCTGTACAGAGACCGGCTGCAGCGTCATTTACTGCCACCACCACAGCAAAGGAGCCCAGGGAGCGAAGCGTGCGATGGACCGTGCCTCCGGTTCGGGTGTGTTTGCCAGGGATCCTGACGCTCAGCTCGATATGATCCAGTTGGAACTGTCGGAGGATATTAAGAACCTTGTGCGTGATGGAAATGCCACTGCCTGGAGACTGGAATCGTCCCTGCGTGAATTTCCCAATATCAAGCCGGTGAATTTCTGGTTTGAGTATCCGATCCATCGCCTGGATACTTCCGAGACCCTGGTTGCTCTTTATCCAGAAGGATCACCTATGGGAAACCTGACAAAAAGCCGTAAGTATACAACGCCGGAAGAACGCCGCTCCTCCATCGATACAGCCTATGACATCTGTAACATGGGAACGTCGGTAAAAGTGCTGGACATGGCAAAGTACTTGGGTGTCACGCCCAGGTGTGTCAGGGACCGTCTGAAGGAATTCTCTGATTTCTACTGGGTGGAAAACGGTGTTGTAGGCAGGATTGCACAGCCGGATGAGTGATTAAAACGGCGTCGGAAGTGGAGGACGGAAAACCGGGAAAATTTCCGTCATTTCCGTGAACGGAAATAGGCCTTATATGTAGTCACATACGTTCCTCCACTTCGTTCCGGGTCTGGGAAGGGCTAAAAAGCCCGCCCTTCCCAACCGCAAAACGAAAATAAAAGGCTTTTCAAAAGAATGAACGGGTGCTCAAAAATGAATTTCTTTATTGCAATGACACCACCCACTGCCACGGCACAGGAGAGGCAGGTGAAAGTGGTACGAGGTAAGCCGGTGTTCTACGATCCGGAACCTGTGAAGAAAGCGAAGGACCTGCTGACATCTCACCTGGTTCTGTACAGGCCGGATGAACCGCTTATAGGAGCGCTGCAGCTGAGGACGCTGTGGCTGTTCCCAAAGGGCCGGTCACACAGGAATGGTGAGTGGCGCGTGACAAAGCCGGACACCGACAACCTGCAGAAGCTCTTGAAGGACTGCATGACGCG
>OMRS01000371.1 GCA_900313545.1 uncultured Eubacteriales bacterium
CTGACTGGAGGGCTTTCCCATCAGGGCCAGCACCCGGTCATTGACATGTTCAGGGGCCACCTTCAGCTGTCCGCTCACGTGGTGCTCGCACAGCTCCCGCAGAAACCTCCCGCTCCGGTCCGCCATAATGTAGTCATAGCGCAGTCCGGAACGGATAAAGACCTTCTTGACCCCTGGCAGCTTCCGCAGTTCATGGAGCAGCTCCAGATAATCGGTATGGTCCACCTTCAGGTTGGGGCAGGGATTGGGGAACAGGCACTGCCGGTTTTTGCAGGTCCCCGATCTGAGCTGCTTTTCGCAGGACGGATGCCGGAAATTGGCCGTCGGTCCCCCCACGTCGTGGATATAGCCCTTGAAATCCGGCATCTGCGTGATCCTGCGGGCTTCCTCGAGCACGGATTCGTGGGAGCGGCTGGTGACGATGCGTCCCTGCAGGAAGGTGATGGCACAGAAGGAACAGGCTCCGAAGCACCCCCGGGTATGCGCAATGGAAAAGCGGACCTCCTCAATGGCCGGCACGCCGCCTGCCGCGTCGTAATCGGGATGCCAGGTGCGGGTAAAGGGCAGTTCATATACCGCATCCAGCTCTTCCCGGGACAGTGGCGTATCCGGGAGGTTCTGCACCAGAACCCTGTCCCCGTGCTGCTGGGCAAGCACATGACCCCGGAAAGGGTCCTGCTCCTCATACTGGAGAAGGAAAGCCTTTCCGTAGGCCTCCCTGCTGCGGCAGCACTCCTCATGGGAGGGCATGATCAGGGCGTTTGCGGGCGGCTTGTCCGCAAAATAGCAGATTCCACGCATCCGGTAGCGTTCCCATTCCGGCGCGCCCCGGCTCATCCAGTCCGCCACCTCCAGAATGGTCCGCTCTCCCATGCCGAACATCAGCACGTCCGCTCCGGTGTCCGCAAGGACAGACGGCATGACGCTGTCGCTCCAGTAATCATAGTGGGAAAACCTTCGCAGTGCGGCTTCGATGCCTCCCGCCGCGATGGGGATGTCCCCGTAGATCTCCCGGATTTTCCGGCAGTACACCGTCAGGGCGCGGTCCGGACGCCTGCCGCTTCTCCCTCCGGGCGAATAGACATCCCGGGCACGCCGGTGTTTGGCCACTGAATAGTGGTTGACCATGCTGTCTATGACGCCGGAGGACACCAGAAACCCGAAAGCCGGCCGGCCGAAGCGGGTCAGATCCCGATCCGTCCGCCAATCCGGCTGGGCGCAGACAGCCACATGATAGCCCGCCTTCTCCAGGAGCCGGGTAATGATGGCACTGCCAAAGGAGGGATGATCCACATAGGCATCCCCGATCACATAGACAAAGTCCGGGACAGACCAGCCGCGTGCCAGGCAGTCCTCCGGGGTCGTGGGCGGAAAAAGAGAACGGTCCATGACATACCTCTCAGAATGAATTCACTGATTCCATGAGAATATAGCATAAAGCCTGTAGAAAGAGAAGATGAAATGCCCGTGAGGCAGAAAGGAGACCCCATGGAGGAGCTTGCAGGAAAAGGACTGGTCTGCATCTGCTGCGGCAGACCCTTTGACATGACGGATGAAGAGCGGAATATGTACAGGGAGGCGGGATATCGTCTGCCCCCGCGCAGATGCCCTGAGTGCAGAAGTGCCGGACGTATCGCCCTGGAACGGGAAGATCTGAAGAAAAAGAAGGAGTTTCCGGCCATCTGCGCCATGTGCGGCAGGGAAACCCTGCTGCCGTTCTCTCCCAGGGGGGACCGTCCTGTCTACTGCCGGGACTGCCTGCCCCAGGCCAGAGCTGCCGGTCAGGCAGAATAACCAATCATCCGTTCATGTTTCTGTGCTCAATGCCGACTTACCCGAACATTTTCCGTGAAGATGCCGCGCGAATGTCGGAAAACATGCGGAGAGGATTCCCGCAGGCCGGGACAGAATGTTCGGAATTTGAAGAACAGATCATAACAAGCCACACAAAAGCGGTGAAAATTCCATTTGACACCCCGGGGGTGCGTGGATATAATGCAACACGTTCTCCGGAACACACGATCCTTGAAAACGATACAGAAAACAAGAACGCGGAACCGCTTTCTGTCCGGGAAGCGGTTCAAGAGAAGACAGTCAATTCGA
>OMRS01000375.1 GCA_900313545.1 uncultured Eubacteriales bacterium
CCGGCAGCGGCTCGGTCATCTATGGCCTGTACCCCTCCTCCCACAGCGCCAAAATGGCAGGGCAGCTCCTGGAGGAAAGCTGCGCCCCGGTGCATGTCATGTGTACGGAGGAAGCCGGCGTGGTCATGGTGGAGGAATAGGATGATCATCAAGAAACTGCTCCGCCGCCTGACTGCCAACGATTACGTCTTCACCATTTTTACAAAAATCATGGCTGTGGTGATCGGGCTGATCGCCTCCAGCTACTCCAACCGTTTCCTGGGGCCGGAGCTGAAAGGCCAGCTTGGCCGCATTTCCTCCATGCTCAGCGTGGTGGCGGTGACGGCCAATCTGGGACTGTACCAGCCCTATCCCTTCTACAAGAAGAACGGAGAACCTCAGGTGACGGACAAATTCCTGAGGATTTTCACCGCCCAGTTTTTGATTTACATGATCATCGGCACCGTGGGGGCCATCGGGTTTGGAAGCTTTGAACTGGCGGCGGTCTGTCTTCTGGCGCCCATTCAGGTGCTGGCCAACCAGCTGAGCTTTGTGATCATGGTGGAGGATGTGAAGTTCAAGAATGTCATCTTCTTCACCGCCCGCATCACCAATACCGTGATCACGATTCTGGCCTTCTACACCATGAACCGGACCATCCTGGTTGCGCTGCTCCTGATCGTGGTGGGGGATGTGATCACCATCGCCCTGGCCCTGGTGAGAATGAAAAAGCTGCCCAATCCCCTGCGGGCGGACTGGGCGTTTGCCGCAAAGATCGTGCCCTTTGGGCTGGTGTCCATGATCACCACCCTGATGCTGACCCTCAACTACCGGGTGGATACCCTGATGATGGGCTACCTGTTCCATGTTCCGGACGTGGAGATCGGCTATTACACCCTGGGTGTCTCGCTGTCCGAATACGGCTGGCTGATTCCGGATGCGTTTCGGGAGGTTCTCTTTTCAAGAACCGCCTCGGGGGATGCCACGGATGAGGTGACCATGAGCCTCAAAATCAACGGGTATCTGACCATGCTGATGATCCTGGGCATACTGCTTCTGGGCAAGCCGGTGATCTCTCTCCTGGCAGGACGGGAATACCTTCCGGCCTATCCGGTGACGGTTCTGCTGATTGCCGGAATCCTGCCCATGAGCTGGTTCAAGATCGTGGGGACCCTGATGCTCTCCGAAGGAAAGAAAGGCGCGTATCTGGCAATGCTGTCGGCCTCGGTGGGCGTCAATATCGTCTGCAACCTGTTTACCATTCCCCTGTGGGGAAAGATGGGCGCGGCAGTGGCCTCGGTGGCCAGCTATACGGCTGCCGGCATCCTGTTCTTGAATTACTATCTGAGAAACTATCATGTCCCCCTGTCGAGGATTTTTATCCTGACAGGCGCGGAGAGGCGCAGGCTGGGCCAGCGCCTAGGCGCTGTTCGCCGCAGACTCGGCCGAAGGAATTGAAAGGAAGAAACCGACAATGGATCAGGCACAGATGAAACGGGGCCGCATGGCCTATGAAAAGATTCACAAATGCACGGAAAACCTGGTGGAAACGGGAAACTGGCAGAGGGTGGGAACCCGGGACGTGGGCTTGTTTATGGACATGTATGTCCAGTCGCTGCTGTTGAACATGGTCCAGGCGGAAGGTGCCACCAGACCGGATACCCTCAGCTTCATCAGCGCCATTCCCCGCAGGGACATCCTGAAGGTGGGACAGCTGACGCCGGAGCAGGCGCTGCAGGTGGGCTTCAAGAACCGCTCTTTTGCAGAGGGAACCCCGCTGCTGCTGCGGTGCTGCATGGCCATGGATGAAAAGTCCGGGACAAAAACGGCCTCTGAATTTGTGGAGGCCGTCAGCGAGCTGCTCTTTGCCTGCGCGGAGATCGACGGGGACATGAGCGGACGGGAGCTGCAGTTTATCACACGGTATGCGGGGGCCATGCGCACCTTTATGATGACGCGCGCAGCCGGAAGATATCAGAAGGTGGAAACGCCGGACCCTGAGGCTGCCAGGGAGGGCGGAAAAGCCCCGGAACCGGCAAAGACGGAAGCGCCGCAGGAGGAGGAAACCCTGGAGGAGCTGCTGGCTGAGCTGGATTCCCTCATCGGTCTTGGCCCGGTGAAGAAGGAGGTCCACACCCTGATCAACCTGATCCGGGTGCGTCAGATGCGGAAGGATCACGGCCTCAAGGTCATGAAGATGTCCTTCCATATGGTGTTTACCGGGAACCCGGGAACCGGAAAGACCACCGTGGCGCGCCTTGTCGCCAAGATTTACAGGAAACTGGGATTCCTGTCCCAGGGCCAGCTCATTGAAACCGACCGCAGCGGGCTGGTGGCCGGATATGTGGGCCAGACGGCCGGCAAGGTGACCGAGGTGGTGAATTCCGCTCTCGGGGGCATTCTGTTTATCGACGAGGCCTATGCCCTTTCCCGCAAGGGAATGGACAATGACTTTGGCAGGGAAGCCATCGACACGCTGGTCAAGCTGATGGAGGACCACAGGGATGACCTGGTGGTGATTGTGGCGGGATACACACATGAAATGCATGACTTCCTCACGGCAAATCCGGGTCTGATTTCCCGCTTCAACAAGTATATCGATTTTGCGGACTACACCGACGATGAGCTGATGCAGATCCTGCACCTGACAGCCGGCAAACAGGGCTATACGGTGAGTGAAGAGGCGGATAAGGTGGTCCGTCAGATGCTGCTGGGGATGACGCTGGGTGCCAGAATGGACTTTGGCAATGCCCGGGGCATGCGCAATGTCCTTGAAAAGATGGTGGAGGCCCAGGCCAACCGCATTGCGGCGCTCGAAGGGGAGATTACCAGGGAGATGCTCCAGAAGATTACCGGTGAGGACGCCCGCGCGGCGCTGAACATGGAGGCGGAGCAGTCGGAAAACGACCGGCAGCAGGTGGATGAAACCCAGGAAACCCTCGAAACTGAACCGGCTCCGGACA
>OMRS01000378.1 GCA_900313545.1 uncultured Eubacteriales bacterium
ATCGGCGCCATGCGCAACTGGAAACTTCTGCAGGACGAGTATGACTGCCTCTACATGATTGCAGACCTGCATTCGATCACCGTACGCCAGGAGAGCGCAAAACTCCGCGCCTCCTCCATTCAGCTCTATGCACTGCTGCTGGCCATTGGCCTGGATCCGGAGAAAAACGTCCTCTTTTTCCAGAGCCATGTCCCCCAGCATGCTCAGCTCGCCTGGCTGCTCAACTGCTATACCTATATGGGAGAAATGAGCCGCATGACCCAGTTCAAGGACAAGAGCGCCAAGCATGCGGACAACATCAACTGCGGCCTGTTCACCTATCCCGTGCTCATGGCCGGCGATATCCTCCTCTATCAGGCCGATCTGGTTCCCGTGGGCACGGATCAGACCCAGCACCTGGAAATCTGCCGCGATATCGCCAACCGCTTCAACGGCCTCTACGGCAATGTCTTTACGATTCCGGACGGGTATTTCCCCAAGTTCGGCGCCAAAGTGATGAGCCTGCAGGAGCCGACCCGGAAGATGTCCAAATCCGACAGCCCGGAGAGCTTCATCAGTATGCTTGACCGGCCGGATGACATTCGCCGCAAGCTCAAGCGGGCCGTGACCGACTCCGAAGCGGTCATCCGATATGATCCGGAAAACAAGCCCGGCGTATCCAACCTCCTGACCATCCTCGCCTCTCTGGAGGGGGTGTCCATGGAGAACGTGCTTTCCCGCTTTGATGCCGGCCAGGGCTACGGTTATCTCAAATCCGTCGTCACCGATGCCATCATCGCCGCCCTGGAGCCCATTCAGACGGAGTTTGACCGATACATGTCAGACAAGGCCACTTTGACAGCCCTTTGGAGAAGCGGCGCACAGCGCGCGGAAGTGACCGCCCAGAAAACCCTTTCCAAGGTCATGAAGAAAATCGGATTCGTTCAGCGTTGATTCCTCCGGCGCGGCTTCTGCCGCGCCGTTTTTTTGACGCCGATCCTTGGCCGACCGCGCAGGCAGCGCTCCGGTGCGGATATCCTTCCCCTGCGCTCCTTTCCCCGAAACGATCAGGCCGTGTATACCTGTCTGATTCGGGTCCACTGCTTCTCCCTTTGAGACATCCGCACGCAACTCAACCTCTTGACAATTCTTCTAGCAATCAACTGTATGTTGTTGTCCTTCGAACCAACAGATGATATACTGAGGTCAGCAATTCCGTTCCGGCGGAAATAATAAAAGGAGGGTTCCCATGAAAAGAAACTTGTTTGCGCTCCTGATGGTCCTGTGCCTGATCTTCATGAGCACAGCCATGGCCGATGGGGTCAGTGGCACTTTTGAAGGAACTGCTGTCAGTTCCATCGGTGGCGACGTGGTTGTCGAGGTCACCCTGGACAACGATGTCATTACCGAGGTCAAAGTTACGACTCAGAATGAAACCCCCGGCATCGGCAGCGTCGCTGTTGAAAAGCTTCCTGCTGAGATGGCAAGCGGCAACACCCTTGCCGTCGACACCATCGCCACCGCCACCATCACCTCCAATGCCCTGATTGAGGCCGCCGGAAAAGCCCTCGAGGCTGCCGGACTGGATCCCGCCAACTACCAGGCCAAGGCGGAAGCCAAGAAGGGCGAAGACCAGACCCTTGAAGCGGATGTGGTTATCGTCGGCGCCGGCGGTGCCGGAATGGTTGCCGCCATCACAGCCGCAGATGCAGGAAAGAAAGTCATCCTGATCGAAAGCCAGCCCCTGGTCGGCGGCAACTCCGTCAAGGCCACCGGCGGCATGAATGCAGCCAAGACCCCGTTCCAGGATGAGAACAAGTTCGGCGAGGAAGCCGGTGTTGAAAAGACCCTTGCAGGTCTGGGAACCTACGCGGACAACACCGTCATCCAGGATCTGGGCAAGACCGTCTCCGAACAGTGGGCCGCCTACCAGGCCAAGCCGGAAGGCTACTTTGATTCCGTTGAGCTCATGGAACTGGACACCATGGTCGGCGGCAAGGGCATCAACAACTTTGCACTGGTCAAGGCCCTGTGCGAAGGCTCCGCTCCGGCCATCGAATGGCTGAAGACCGTGGACATCCATCTCACCAGCGTGGGCAGCTTCGGCGGCGCATCCGTCAAGCGCATCCACCGTCCCCTCAATGACGAGGGCAAGACCGTCTCCGTGGGCGCCTACATGATTCCCCGTCTTGAGACCGCCGTCAAAGCCCGCGACAACATCACCCTTGTGCTGGACACCACCGCCACAGAGATCATCATGACCGACGGCGCCGCCACCGGCATCAAGGCCACCGGTGCCACCGGCGAATCCGTGACCGTCAATGCCAAGGCCGTCATCCTCGCCACCGG
>OMRS01000380.1 GCA_900313545.1 uncultured Eubacteriales bacterium
CCAGACTGCAGTCACGGGGAATAGGAAGTCCTGCCGGCCGGAGCGGGAAGGGATTATTCTGCTTCTGTCTGAGGCTGTTTCTCGGTTTTTTCGGGTTTGGGGGGGAGAGGCGCTGTTCTGCCATAGAGACGCGTCATATGCAGGATTCTTTCGGCGAGCTCGTCGGTGAAGGCATCTTTCTTCATGCGCCATTTCCAGTTGGTCCCCACGGTGGAGGGATAATTGATGCGGGCTTCGCTGTCCAGCTCAAGGAAATCATGCATGGGCACCACGCAAAGATCCGCCACGGACATCATGGCAGCCCGGATAAACTCCCAGCACAGTTCCTGCGGGGTGGCATTCTCAGGAAGATGGAGGTAATCATGGGCATAAGCGCGGTCCTCCTTGCTCAGCCCCTTGGTATACCAGCCCACAAGGGTATCATTGTCATGGGTGCCGGTATAGACCACGCAGTTGCGGGTATAGGTATGGGGAAGGTATTCACTGGGCTCCCGGGAATCAAAAGCAAACTGCAGGACCTTCATGCCGGGATAGCCGCAGTCTGCAAGCAGCTTGCGGACACTGGGGGTGATATACCCCAGGTCTTCCGCAATGATGGGTGCATCGCCAAATGCCTGGCGGATGGCCGCAAAAAGCTCTTGCCCGGGCCCTTTGACCCACTGGCCGTGCATGGCGGTCTTTTCTCCGGCTTTGATCGTATAGTATTCATCAAAACCGCGGAAGTGATCGATGCGGACCACGTCATAGAGTTGGAGGGCACCCCATACGCGGGTGATCCACCAGTGATAGCCCTGATTGCGGTGGTTCTCCCAGCGGTAGATGGGATTCCCCCAGAGCTGCCCGGTCGCAGAGAAGGCATCCGGCGGGCAGCCGGCCACAAGGATGGGATTGCGGTTTTCGTCAAACATGAACAGATCGCAGCTGGCCCACGCATCCGCGGAATCCTGGGAAACATAGATGGGCATGTCACCGATGATCTTGATTCCCAGACTGTTGACATACTGATGCAGCTGGTTCCACTGTTCCCGGAAACGGTACTGCAGATAGATCTGGAAGTGGATATCCTGGATCAGTTCGTTCCAGTACCGGCTGAGGGCATCGTGATGGCGCATCTTGATATCCTCGTCCCATTCCAGCCAGGGTTTTCCACCAAAGTGATCCTTGAGGGCCATGAACAGGGCGTAGTCCTCCAGCCACCAGGAGTTCCCTTCGGCAAACTCTCGATAGCTTTCAGACTGACGGGTGGCCAGGTCCCGTTCGTAGGCCTTGCGGAGCAGATCGTAACGGTTTTCATAGAGCTTGCCGTAATCGATGGAGGTTTCGGACATGCCGAAATCGGCGGCATCGCATTCTTCCTGGGTCAGCAGTTCTTCATCGATCAGCTTTTCCAGATCGATGAAGTAGGGGTTTCCGGCAAAGGTGGAGAAGGACTGGTAAGGGGAATCCCCATAACTGGTCACGGCCAGAGGGAGAATCTGCCAGTAGTCTTGGCCGGCTTTTTTCAGCTGATCCGCAAAAGCATAGGCTTCGCGTCCCAGAGTGCCGATGCCGTAGGCGGAAGGCAGGCTGCTGATGGGCATGAGAATGCCGCTGGATCGTTTCATAAAAGATGTCTCCTTACATTCAGATTGTTCCGCATCCGCGGAAAGATAAAAACATTGTAAACCACCCGGAGAAAAATGCAACCTCATCGTCAGGTTTTCTTTGAATCTTCCTTGAGCACCACCGCACCGGAGCCCAGCATTTCCGTCAGCTGCCGCAGCTGGGGAGCGGAAGCGCTGACGCGAAGATGGTCCGGTGCCTTGAGGCGCTGACCGTTGGAGGCGATATACAGAAAGACCTGGATCGGTCCGGGGTGAGCGGCGAGCACCGGTTCCACGAGCGAAATGGCGCCGGGATCCGGCAGCTTGAGCCACAGGCGATGTTTATCGGAGGCGGTGGACTGGGCGGAATCAGGGCTCAGGGGATCGATGTTATCCACGATGAGCTTGGGATCTTCATCCTCCCGGAACTGGAGACGGCCGCTGATCTGTACCGGGCTGTCTGCCACCAGCATGGGGGAGAGAAGCTCGTAGGCCTTGGAAAAGACCAGGGCCTCGATGGTTCCGCTCAGGTCCTCCAGGTTCACGACGGCCATCATGCCGCCGGTCTTGGTGGTGCGCCGGCGGATGCCGCTGATAATTCCGCCCATGGTCACCCTGGTGCCGTCCCGGGAAAGGCCGCCGTCGGGGGCTTCCGTCATGGACTGGATGGTGCCCGTGGTGGCGGTGCACCTGGAAAGGGCCATCTGGTATTGGCTCAGGGGATGGCCGGAAATGTAGATGCCGGTCATTTCCTTTTCGTAGGACAGGAGCACGCGGGAGGAGAATTCGGGAACGTCCGGAAGCCTGGGGGAAACGGATTCCATGATCGGATCCCCGAAAAGCGAGAGCTGTCCGCTGGCGGTGGAGCGCCGGGTACGGGCTGCGCCGTCCAGGGCGCTTTCATAGACATCCATCAGCTGTGCCCGGCGGGCACCGGTGCAGTCAAAGGCGCCGGCGAGGATCAGGGCTTCCACCATCCGTTTGTTCAGCAGATCGGAGCTCATGCGCGTGCAGAAGTCAAAGATGTCCCGAAAGGGGCCTCCGCTGATGCGGGTCTGGATAATGGAATCGATGGCTTTTTCTCCGCAGGAGCGGATGGCGGACAGCCCGAAGCGGATGCCGGGGACCCCGTTGCGGTAACCCACGGAAAAGCGGGTCTTGCTTTCGTTGATGTCCGGGGGCATCAGGGGAATGTTGTGATGCCGGCAGTATTCGCAGTACAGGGCCACCTTTCCGGAATCCCCGCTCACGGAGTTGAGCATGGCCGCAAAAAACTGCACGGGGAAGTGGGCCTTGAGCCATCCCGTCCGCACGGCCACCAGGGCGTAGGCTGCGGCATGGCTTTTGTTGAAGGCGTAGGAGGCAAAGGCGGTCATCTCATCAAAGAGCTGATTGGCAATGCCGGCATCGATGCCGTTGCGTACGCATCCGGGCACCGTCACTGCGCCGTTTTCCACGAGACCGTGAATGAAGATCTCCCGTTCCTTGGCCATGACGTCGTGCTTCTTTTTGGACATGGCCCTGCGCACCAGATCGCTGCGGCCGTAGGAGTATCCGGCCAGGTCCCGCACGATCTGCATGACCTGCTCCTGATAGACCATACAGCCGTAGGTGACGTCCAGAATGGGCTTGAGCCGGGGATGGAGGTACTCGATGGTTTCGGGGTGCTCCTTTCCCCGGATGTAGCGGGGGATGGATTCCATGGGACCCGGACGGTACAGGGAGATTGCGGCGATGATATCCTCAAAGGTCCGGGGTTTCATGTTGGAGAGGAAGGAACGCATGCCGCCGGATTCCAGCTGGAAGACGCCGTCGGTCTCTCCAGCGGAGATCATGTCGTAGACCGCCGGATCATCCGTGGGAATCTCTTCGGCCTTCATGTCCGTTCCGGCTTCTCGCATGAGGTCCAGGGCGTCCCGGATGACGGTGAGGGTCCGCAGCCCCAGAAAGTCCATTTTGAGAAGCCCCAGACGCTCGATGATGCCCATGGGGAACTGGGTGGTGATTACCTCATCGTTGCGCTGCAGGGGGACGTATTCCGTGACGGGCCGGTCGGTGATCAGCACGCCTGCGGCATGGGTGCTGGCATGACGGGGCATTCCCTCCAGTTTCCTGGACATCTCGATGAGTCGGCGGACCTTGGGATCCCCTTCATAGAGGTGCTGCAGCTCCGGGGAGAGCTCCAGCGCCCTTTTGAGCGTCATGTTCAGGTCTGCAGGAATGGTCTTGGTGAGGGCGTTGACGTCCGCGTAGGGATAGCCCATGACCCGGCCCACATCCCGCACCACCGCGCGGGCGGACATGGTTCCAAACGTGATGATCTGGCTGACATGGTCCTTGCCGTAGCGCCTTGCGACATAGTCGATAACCTCCTGACGGCGTTCATAGCAGAAATCCACGTCGATATCGGGCATGGAGACGCGCTCCGGATTCAGGAAGCGTTCAAAGAGCAGCTGGTATTTGAGGGGGTCCAGCTGGGTGATGTGCAGGCAGTAGGCCACGATGGAGCCTGCACCGGAGCCGCGCCCCGGGCCGACCACGATGTTCTGGCTCCGGGCGTAGCGGATGAAGTCCCAGACGATGAGGAAATAATCCACATAGCCCATGCGGATGATGACGGAGAGCTCGTATTCAAGCCGTTCACGGGCTTCCTGGGGAACGGGAGAATAGTTTTCCCTGAGACCTGCTTCGCACAGGGAGCGCAGCATTTCCTCGGAGGTCATGCCCTTCTCCGTCTGAAACCGGGGGAGCTTGGTCTCCCCGAAGACGATCTCTACCTGGCAGCGCCGGGCGATCTCCTCCGTACGCGCCAGGGCATCGGGATACTCCGGGAACACCTGGGCCATTTCCGCTTCGCTCTTGACGTAGAGTTCCTGGGTCTCATGGTGCATTCGGTCCGGATCGTCCATGGTCTTGCCGGTCTGTATGCACATGAGCACATCCTGGGCTTCGGCATCCTCCCGGGTCAGGTAATGGCAGTCATTGGTGGCGATCATGGGAATGCCGGTGCTTCTGCTGACCTGGGCCAGAAGGGGCACCGCCCGGCGCTCATCCGCCAGGCCGTGGTCCATCAGCTCGATGTAATAGTGGTCCGGCCCGAAGAGCTCCTGCATCTGTTTGGCATGCCGGCAGGCGGCATCCATGTTCCCATCCAGCACCAGACGGGAAAGCTTGCCGGACAGGCAGGCGCTGGAGGCGATGAGACCGCTGTGGTAGCGGCGAAGCGTCTCCATGTCAATGCGGGGCTTGTAGTAAAATCCCCGCGTCCAGCTCTCGCTCACCAGCCGGATCAGGTTCTGGTACCCCTCCTGGTTCTCTGCCAGAAGGATCAGGTGGGACAGGGAACGGGCGCCGCGCTGGGGATCCCGTTCGTTCATGTCGTCGCACAGGTAGGCCTCCACCCCGATGACCGGATGGATTCCCCGCTTTTTGGCTTCGGTATAGAAATCGATGATGCCGTACAGGGCCCCATGGTCCGTGATGGCGCAGGCGTCCATCCCCAGGGCCTGGAGACGGTCCATGAGGGGGCCGATGCGGTTCGCACCGTCCAGGAGGGAGTATTCGGTATGCAGGTGCAGATGGGCAAAAGCCATGGGACATCATTCCTTTCAGACAGAAGTGGAGGAACCTGGTGCAAAACCGGAGAATTCCAGGGTCTGGAGGATGGGAAGCACGTCCGCCTCACGCATGGGGGTTTCAAAGATCAGATGCCACCTGGGAGACCAGGTCTCGTAGACATACCAGCGTTCCTCCGATGAGCCCGTCTCCACCCGGTAGCGGTAGCAGATAAAGCGGCGCCCTGAAAGATCCCGGGGGCGGACCTGGTCACATCCGGCATTCATGTAGTAGCTGACCAGATGCTGTTCCGGGGTATCGGAGATTTCATCCGCGCGGAGGTTGTCAAAAACATATGCCAGGAGCAGGTCTGCTCCGTCCCCTGCGGAAAAGGCATACACCGCCTCTTCATCCTGTGCGCGGACCTGGGAGGTGATCTCCTGCAGGGAGTAGCCTTCGGGAATCCGCAGGGAGAATCCGCACCGGGACACGTCGACGGTCCGCCCTCCCTGAAGGGGTGACGGCTCCAGTGTGTCGTACAGAAGAAGCGCCCCTCCCAGGGCGAAGCCGGCCAGGATGCACAGCAGGAGGGTGATGCCCAGCTTCAGGGGGCTCAGGTTGGTCATGATGCTGTCCCTTCCGGAGATGGCGGCCGGGACGCGGAAGCTCCCGGTGCAGGACCGTCTCCTGAATCACCTGCAGGACCCAAAGCGCCTGCAGGAATGAGAGGTACACGGATTTTGCCCATTGTACCACAAGCGTCTGACCGGGTGTGAGTCCAATTTCTGCGGGGGATGATACGGGGAGGGAGCCCGGAAATCTGCGGGAAAGGGTTTTCCCTGCGGCGGGGAAGGATGGATTGTCCCCCCTGCGTCGCAGGGATGAGGCCCTCCCGCGGATTTGACCCCCATGTGAGCATGTGCTAGAATGCCGGCATGATGAATTGAAGACGAGGAAGGTACACATGGCTTTTTGCAGCTTTGACGGCAATGCGACCCTGTATGACAGTACGCCGGTGGAGAACATGTTCATTGCGGAGATGATGCCCGGAGCCCCCGGAGACTATGTCAAGGTCTATCTGACCCTGCTGATGTACTGCTATCATCCCCGGGAAAACGTGTCACTGGAACAGCTGGGCAGGGACCTGCACCTGGATTCCGAAGAACTGAACCGGGCGCTTCATTACTGGGAAAAAAACGGCCTGCTGCACCGGGTGTCCGATGAACCGGCCTATACGGTGGTCCTGGCCAAGCAGCGAATGATGGATGAGGCCCGCGGACCTGAGCAGCTGTACAACCGGTCCTTTACGGAGGACATCTGCCGGGTGCTGGGGCGTCACAGGGTGACCGATGCGGACCTGAGGCAGATCTTTGACTGGGAGGATGTCTATGGCCTCTCGGAGGAAGTCATCCTGATGCTCCTGCAGAATCAGGCCAAGGTTTCAGGAGGCAGGGTCTCCATGCGGATCGCCGGCCGGATCGCCAGGGAATGGGCCCAGAGCGGGGTGCGCACCGTGGAGGACGCCGAGCGCATTGTGCTGCTGGGACAACGGCGGGAGAAGGAGCTCCAGCAGGTGCTGGTCCGGCTGGGACAGCGGCGCAAGCCCAGCGAGGACGAGAAGGAGCTCTACCGCAAATGGGTGGAGGACTGGGGGTTTTCTGCGGATTCCATCCAGGATGCCTGCCGGGAAACCACCAAGGGTGCGCCCACCATGGCCTACCTCGACCGTATTCTTCTGAGGCAGCACCAGATGGGGATCCACGAGGCCATGGAGGTGAAAATCTCCATAGACACGAATAACAAAATGCGCGATCGGGTCAAGGAAATCTTTGCGGGGCTGGGGATAACAGGCGTGAGCCCCTCGCCGGAGGACATGAAGCAGGTCGAGGCAATGGTGAAACAGTACGGAGACGAAATGGTGGATCTCTCGGTGATCGCCGTGCACGGCCGAAGGTTAGCCGGAAATCTCGAGGATGTGGCTGAAATGCTGGACAGATGGCGC
>OMRS01000382.1 GCA_900313545.1 uncultured Eubacteriales bacterium
CATTGACACCATCATCAACCAGAAGGGGACGGGCGTGGTGTGTATTTATGTGGCCATCGGCCAGAAAAACTCCACCGTCGTCCAGCTGGTGGAGCAGCTCAGCCGCGCCGGGGCCATGGACTATACCATCGTGGTGAGCGCCTCCGCCTCCGAGCTTGCCCCCATGCAGTACATCGCGCCCTACACCGGATGCACCATGGGCGAGTATTTCATGCAGAAGGGCAAGGACGTGCTGATCATCTATGATGACCTGTCCAAGCACGCCGTGGCCTACCGTGCCCTGTCCCTGCTGATCCGCAGGCCCCCGGGACGTGAAGCCTATCCGGGCGACGTGTTCTATCTGCACAGCCGTCTGCTGGAGCGCGCCGCCAAGATGGCGCCGGAATACGGCGGAGGCAGCCTGACCGCGCTGCCCATCATCGAGACCCAGGCAGGTGACGTCAGCGCCTATATTCCCACCAACGTCATTTCCATTACGGACGGACAGATCTTCCTGGAGAGCGAGCTCTTCCATTCCGGAATCATGCCGGCCGTCAACCCGGGCATTTCCGTCTCCCGCGTGGGCGGCAACGCCCAGATCAAGGCCATGAAGAAGGTTGCCGGCTCCCTCAAGCTGATTTACAGCCAGTACAGGGAACTGCAGGCCTTCGCCCAGTTCGGCAGCGATCTGGATGCGGACACCAAGGCCCGCCTGGCTCAGGGCGTGCGGGTGGTGGAAGTGCTCAAGCAGGGCAAGAACCAGCCCGTTCCCGTGGAGAAGCAGGTCTGCATTCTCTATGCGGTCATCAATGATTTCCTGTCCGAGGTGCCTGTGGAACGCATCGGCGAGTATGAGAAAGCTCTGTATTCACGTCTTGATGCGCAGCATAAGGACATTCTGGACGTCATCGCGCAGACCGGAAAGTTTGAGAAAGAAACCGAAGACAAGCTGGCTCAGGCGATCCGCCAATTCACAAAGGATTTTCTGCTGAAGTAAGGGGGGAGAGCACAGATGGCCGGTACTTCGATGAAGGATATCAAGCTCCGCATCAAAAGCGTCGAAAGTACGATGCAGATCACCAAGGCCATGGAACTCGTCGCCTCTTCAAAGCTGAGAAAGGCGAAGGAGAGACAGGAACGGCTCAGGCCCTATTTTGAGGAGCTTGGCAAAACCCTCTCCGACATAGAGACCGCCGCCGACGGGAGGATTTCCCCTTATCAGGATGCCCAGTCCCTGGTCAAGCAGTGTCTGATTGTCATCGCCGGCGACCGAGGGCTGGCAGGCGGCTACAACGCGAACGTCCTTAAACGGGCGCTTGCGGAAATGGAGCAGCCTGGAATCGAGACCTGCATCATTCCCATCGGGAAACGCACACTGGATTTTGCCCTCCGGAATTCCATCGAGGTCGTCACCGACGAGTTTGCGGAAGCGGCCACGATTTCGGTTCCTGACTGCCTCACCATCGGACATCTGGTGTCCAGGGGATACATGAGCGGGAAATTCCAGAAGGTGACCGTGATCTACACGCGCTTTGTCTCCCTGTTGTCTCAGGTTCCCGAAACCGAAAGCCTCCTTCCGCTGCAGTCCCTTCGCAGGGAGCGGGAGAAGAAGAGTACGGTCGAGCAGCTGATGCTCATTGAACCGGATCCGGTATCGGTGTTTGAAGCGATCGTCCCCAACTACCTGGGCGGAATGGTTTACGGTGCCGTCTGCGAGTCCGTGGCCAGCGAGCTGGGTGCCCGCCGGACGGCCATGGATGCCGCCAGCAAGAACGCCGCGGAGATGATCAGTGACCTGTCTCTCAAGTACAACCGGGCACGTCAGGATGCGATTACCCAGGAGATTACGGAAATCGTGGCAGGTGCCGAGCATTGATTCAAGAAATAAAGGAGAAACAGAATGGCTAATGGACTTGTCGGAACCGTTACGCAGGTGATTGGCCCCGTGCTGGATATCCGTTTTTCAGACGGAGCGCTTCCGAAGCTGAAAAATGCCATTGAGATTCAGTGCGGGAACCGGAAAATCACGGCGGAGGTTGCACAGCATATCGGAGATGACATCGTTCGCTGCATCGCCATGAACAGCACGGACGGTCTTGTGCGGGGCGAAAAGGCGGTGGATACCGGCGCCTCCATCTCGGTTCCTGTAGGCGAAAAGTGCCTGGGAAGGATCTTCAACCTTCTGGGCGACCCCGTCGACAATCAGCCCGCCCCTGAGGATGTGGAGAGATGGCCGATCCACCGGGATCCCCCCAGCTATGACGAACAGGAGACTTCCACCGAGATCCTCGAAACCGGCATCAAGGTCGTGGACCTGATCGCTCCCTATGCCAAGGGCGGCAAGATCGGTCTGTTCGGCGGCGCCGGCGTGGGAAAGACCGTGCTCATCATGGAACTGATCAACAACGTCGCCAAGGAGCACGGCGGCCTGTCCGTGTTCGCCGGCGTGGGCGAGCGCACCCGCG
>OMRS01000387.1 GCA_900313545.1 uncultured Eubacteriales bacterium
GCCAAAAGGAAATGGACATGGTAAACAAAGCCTTCATCGAGATCATGATCGAAGGCGACGCCAACGGACGCGGCTTCCAGTATCCCATCCCCACCTATTCCATCACCCGGGACTTTGACTGGTCCGAAACCGAGAACAACCGCCTTCTCTTTGAGATGACGGCCAAATACGGCACCCCCTATTTCTCCAATTACATCAATTCCGACATGGAACCCAGCGATGTCCGCTCCATGTGCTGCCGGCTTCGGCTGGACCTGCGGGAACTGCGCAAAAAATCCGGTGGCTTCTTCGGCTCAGGTGAATCCACCGGCTCCATCGGCGTGGTGACCATCAACATGCCCCGCATCGCCTATCTGTCCGAAAACGAGGAAGAGTTCTACAGTCGTCTGGACAACCTGATGGACATTGCCGCCCGCTCCCTCAAGACCAAGCGCACCGTGATCACCAAGCTGCTGGACATGGGCCTGTATCCCTACACCAAGCGGTACCTGGGGAACTTCTGCAACCACTTCTCCACCATCGGCCTGATCGGCATGAATGAAGCCTGCCTCAACGCCCGGTGGATCCGCAGGGATCTGACCCATCCCGAATCCCAGAAGTTCACGCAGGAAGTGCTCAACCACATGCGCAGCCGCCTTTCCGACTATCAGGAAAAGTACGGCGATCTGTACAATCTGGAAGCCACTCCCGCGGAATCCACGACTTACCGCTTCGCCAAGCATGACCGGGAGCAGTATCCGGACATCATCACCGCCAACATGAACGGCACCCCCTACTACACCAATTCCTCCCACCTGCCCGTAGGGTTCACCGAGGACATCTTCTCCGCGCTGGACATCCAGGACGATCTGCAGACCCTGTACACCTCCGGTACCGTCTTCCACGCCTTCCTGGGCGAAAAGCTCCCCGACTGGAAAGCGGCAGCCACCCTGGTCCGCAAGATCGCGGAAAACTTCAAGCTTCCCTACTATACGCTCTCACCCACCTATTCCGTATGCCGTACCCACGGCTATCTTGCCGGCGAGCAGGACACCTGTCCCGTATGCGGACAGAAGACGGAGGTCTACAGCCGGATCACCGGGTATTACCGGCCCGTCCAGAACTGGAACGACGGCAAGGTCCAGGAGTTCAAGGACCGGAAGGTCTACGATATCGGCCATTCCACCCTGACCCACAGGGGACCGCGTCCCACCCTGGAGGATGCCGCCCTGGAAGCCGCCCGCGAGCCCGGCTGCTGCGCGTCCATGGAACCCCGCATCGCGCCTGACCCGGGTGCCGCCCCCCAGGCACCTGAGGACGTTTCCCCTTCCGCTGCGGAAGCAGAAGAACCCATGCCCGAAAAGATCACCGCAATCCTGTTCAAGACGCCCACCTGTCCCAACTGCAAGGCCGCCTCAGCACTGCTGGACCGCGCAGGAATCAGCTATGTTCCTGTCAACGCCAATGAGGAAAAGGACCTGGTCAGCAGATACGAGGTGCGCCAGGCGCCCACCCTGGTGCTGATGCAGGAGAACGGATATGAAAAGTTCCGCGGTGTTTCCGAAATCAAGGGCTGGCTGATGAGCCAGAGAACATGATCTGGAGGTTCATTCATGTATGATGTCATCGTGGTGGGGGGAGGCCCCGCCGGCATGTCCGCCACCCTGTATACGCTGCGCAACGGGAAAACGGTTCTGCTGCTGGAGAAAACCACCTTTGGCGGCCAGATGACCCATTCTCCCAAAATTGAAAACTACCCTCCCTTCCTTCAGATCAGCGGCAACGAGCTGGCCGAGAAAATGCTTGACCAGATTATCAGCCAGGGAGCGGATATTGAGCTTGAGCAGGTGATCTCCGTGGAGGACGGTCCCGAATTCAAGACCGTCCGCACCGATTCCGGCAGATGTTTTGAGGGCCGCACCGTCATCCTTGCCACCGGTGTGCGCCACCGCATGCTGGGGCTCGAGGGAGAAGAGGACCTGGTGGGAGAAGGGATTTCCTACTGTGCGGTATGTGACGGAGATTTCTATTTCGACCAGGTCGTCTGCGTGGCCGGGGGAGGCAATTCCGCCCTGCAGGAGGCGCTCCTGCTTGCTGACTCCTGCAAAAACGTCATCATCCTTCAGGACCTTCCCCACTGCACCGGTGAACAGAAGCTGCTGGAGCTGCTGCGCAGAAAGCCCAACGTGCGTATCCGCACCAGTATCCGCATTCTCTCCCTGTGTACCGGAGAGCACGGGCTTTCCGGGCTGGAGGTGGAAAACACCCTGACCGGGGACCGTTCCCATATCGACTGCGAAGGCCTGTTTGTCGCCATCGGTCTGATTCCCGAAAACGATCCCTTTGCCAATGTGGCCAGGCTGACGGAACGGGGCTATTTCGACTCCGGAGAAGACTGCCTGACCGGTACGCCCGGGATCTTCGTCGCCGGCGACTGCCGCAGGAAAACCGTTCGCCAGATCACCACCGCCTGTGCCGACGGTGCCGTCGCAGCACTGGCCGCATGTCATTATCTGGATATGCAGGACTGACCCCCGGCACTCCCGCCTGCGGTTGAAGCGCCTTTTCATCCGCATCCCGAAGCGCTGCGGCGGGAATAGTTTTCTCCATGACCCGGTCACATCCTCAAAGGCAAAACGTCCGGCCCCATACCCTCGGTATGGGGCCGGACGTTTTTGTTTCGCAGGTTTCTTCGGACGCTTGCGCCGTCCCTGCCTGCGCGCATTATGGCTCCCTGATGTTGTCTCTTTTCCCCGCCGGCTGCCATATCCGGTTTCACCCGGGCGCTGTCCGCCCGGTCTTGATCTTTGCCCAGCAAAAAAGACGTGCGGTTTTCGCACGTCCGTTTGGGGATTGCCCGTCTGAAACCGTGATCCCCTCCGGCAGCCTTGTCCGGCGCTTTGCCGGGAAGGATCCGGTTTCCTTCCTCACCCGGTTACTGCCAGGGCGTATAGTAGCGTGACAGGAGGGCAAGCTCCCCGTCCGCGCCAAAGAGCGCATCCACATTCTCCGAAGCAAATCCGATTCCGCCCTTGGCGGCCTCGTTTTTCATCACTTCCAGGAACTGGGAAGGCGTATAGACCTTGCTGTCCGTCAGGGACTCTCCGGTCGATCCGTCCACGCTATCCATCACCAGCAGGGAGTCCCGGATCGGCACCTCCAGGGTTCCCACCTTGATCAGTCCCTGCTTGTCCCATGTGTAGAACAGGAATGTATTGCTTGCCTTGTCCCAGAACAGCGAAATCCCCAGCTCCGAATCCTCCAGGATCCCGAATTCACGGTCGAACTGCGGTTTGATCAGCTTGTATTCCTCTCCCCCAGACTTGACCACATCTCCGGCAGCCAGCGTTTCCACCTCCGCACCCGAATAGCGCTCAGGCTCATAGACGTCCAGCACCAGGACATTTGTATCCTCCCTGTACTCCTTTACATCGACCAGCCGTTTGCACAGCTTCAGATCTGAAACGGTCTTCTCCGGCGGAAGCGGCTCCAGCGTCTTGGCGGCTGCCGCACCTGCCAGCACCACCATCATGATCAGCAGCAAAACTGCAGCGCTTCCTTTGCGACTGTTTTTCATCTTGTTTATCTCCTTTCGGGGTTTGTCTATATAACGTGAAATCACCCTCTTTTTATCCACCCTCGGCATGTTATTTCCTCTTCACGGCTTTTTTTTGCTGTTTGCAGGAAGGCGGGAGGCCCCGCGTTCATTCACACTTCTTTGCATGCGGCAGCTGAACCCCTGAATGCCCGTCCCTCCGGCACTTCCCGGCCGCTGTGCACATGTTCTGCCGCTCCAGCTGCCAAAGGAGACCTGGCACCTGCCTCGCATGTCTCTCCCGGGAGAACCGGGTCTCAGGCCCCCGCGCTGCTTGCCGTCCTCCTCCGTTTCATTTCCTGCAGAAATTGACACTTTGGAAACTCACTTGTCCTCCCGGGAAAAAAAAGCTAATATGTCAAATGGACTATTTCTCATCAGCCGCAGAAACTGAATCCATCTCAGGAGGATACACAAATGAGCAAGTTCTCGGTAAAGCAGACCTCCGCCGGGTTCTCATTCAACCTGGTCGCAGGCAACAGGCAGAACATCGCCACATCCCAGGTATACGCCACAAAGGCAACCTGCCTCAATGGCGTCAAGAGTGTCCAGGACAATGCGACATTCGCGCCCGTAGAGGATCAGACCGTTAAAAATGTGAAAACCGAATCGTGCCCCAAGTTTGAGGTGTACAAGGACAAGGCCGACAAATTCCGTTTCCGTCTCAAAGCCAGGAACGGAGAGATCATTCTGGCCAGCCAGGGCTACAAAGCGAAAGCCTCCTGCCTCAACGGCATTGAATCCGTGCGCAAAAACGCCTTCAGCGCCGATGTCGTGGTGGAAGCGTCCGGGGCCGACCTCGTGGTCTATGGCAAGATCTTTACTTCCGAAGACAATCAGGTCGTCGAGGCGTTTGCCGTAAAGGACGGCAGGTACGTCTATGTCGGAGACAGGAAAGGCGCCGAGGCATATGTCGAAGCAGGCAGAACCGAGGTTCTGGATTACACCGGGAAAGGCCTCGTGATGCCTTCCTGCGGCAACGGTCACGCGCATTACTCGTCAGGTTTTGCCATTCATGCCATCGGTACGATCGTTGATATGACGGCCGAGCCGAACCAGTTCCTGACGGAAATCCTCCCTGCCGCGGTGAAGAAGGCAAGGGAAAACGGGGCGACGACGATCTTCGGCTTTGGCTGGAATTACCATGTGTTCGAGAAAGACATGCCCACCCGTCAGCAGCTGGATGCCATCTGCGATGATATTCCCATCTACTTTGCAGATGATGAAGCGCACAAGGGCCTGGTCAATACCCTCAGCCTGGTCAATGCGGGCATAATTAGCGCGGACGGCACGGTACTCAGAAGCGAGGTCCGCGGCGGCGAAATCGTCATGGATGCGGACGGAAGCCCCACCGGCCTGCTGAAGGAACAGGCCGGAACCTTTGTGCGTTCCTTCCTGGACAACAATTTCCTCTTCAGCGTCGAGACGGCAATGGCCAACATGACAAAGATCCAGGACCATCTGCTGTCCGAGGGATACACGATGTATGTCGACGGCTGGAGTTCCTATTTCTTTAACGACCACTTCTATCAGGGCGCGCGGCAGATGGACGATGCCGGCGAAATGCACTTTATCGTGGGTATGAGCTACGAGCTGGAAAGCTGGATGGATGTGGACCAGACCCTGGCCAAGGCCAATGACGTCAGGAAATACGCCTCCAGGCACATCCTTCCGAACTGGTTCAAGCTCTTCATGGACGGCACCGTGGAAGGCGGCACCGGATTTGTGGATCCCCTGTATCCCGACGGGCATCAGGGAATCGTCAACTGGACGGAAGAGGAAACCACGGAGATCACGCGCAAGGCAAATGAAATGGGCCTGTCCATGCACGTGCACACCATGGGCAACGCCGCCGTACATCGCGTCATCAGCGCGTTTGTCAATGGCGGAAAGGATGACATGCGCAATACCATTGTGCATGTGCGCAACGTCGACGAGCAGGACTGGCAGCCCATGGCGGATCATCATGTCTATGCAACCGCAGGCATGCACTGGCACAACACCGCCTCCGAGACCGTTGAGAAACTGAAGGCCTTCGTTCCCTCCGGTCAGGCCGACAAGTCGTACCCCATGAAATCCTTTTTCGATCACGGCATCAACGTGTCCTCACATACGGACTTCCCCGCACTGTCCGGCTGCCCCGACGACCCGTTCGGCATCATGGAGATTGCAGTTACAGGCGTCTACGATAAGAAGGGGGATCCCTGGTGGACCGATGAGCTCCTGACCCGCGAGCAGGCTCTTGCAGCCCTGACCATCAACTGCGCAAGGCAGATGTTCATCGAGAAGGAAAGGGGCAGCATCTGCAAAGGCAAATACGCGGATTTCATCCTTGTTGACAAGGACGTGCTGTCCTGCCCGGCGGAGGAGATTCATACCGCCAGTCCGGAGGCAACCTATTTCGAGGGAGAGAAAGTTTACCCGAAGTAAATCCGCATCCCGGCATGGAGAAATCCCCGCAGCTTCCCTTCACAGGGACGTTTCCCGGGGCTCCATGTCCTCTTCTTCGCCGGCGGAGCTTTCATCGGACAAAACCGGCCATCTGCTGCCAAAGAAAGGATTTCAGCAGATCCCGTATCCCCCTCCCGGCTTTCCGGGGAACACACATTTGAAGGAACTGTCACTTTGGAAGAAAAAGGGAACGATGCACATCGTTCCCTTTTTTCGCATCTTTCCCCGGATGGGGCCGCGCCGCCGGGCCCCGGGAAGGATCGCTCCCCGGTGCGGCGTTTTTTCACGTTTTTTCACTTTGTAGATTTTTTGACAGATTATTTTGACTTTCCCACTGCAGATGGTATAATGCAGGTTGAGTCAGGATAGCTGCCTGGCATCCGGGCAGAATGCGTCATCTGCCCTATTATTCTGCTATAAAATAGACAGGAGGACTTTTTTTATGGGAGGTCTGAACGCGACTGCCGTAGCCATGATCGAGCAGATCTGTGATCGTTATAAAGAGGAGAAAACTCCCCTGATGATGATTCTCAGTGACATTCAGAACGAGTATGGCTATATCCCTCTGGAGGTACAGGAGGTTGTTTCAAGGAAGACCAACATCTCCGTAGCTGAAATCTACGGTGTGGTTACCTTCTACTCCTTCTTCTCCCTCACCCCCAAGGGCAAATATGTTATCGGGTGCTGTCTGGGAACTGCCTGCTACGTCAAGGGCGCACAGCAGGTCATTGACAAATTCTCCGAGATTCTGAAGATCAAGCCCGGCGAGACCACTGAGGATGGCCTGTTCACCCTCGATGCACTGCGCTGCATCGGTGCCTGCGGCATCGCTCCCGCCGTCAGCATCAACGGAACCGTCTATCCCAAGATGGATCCCGCTCAGGTGCAGGGAGTCATCAACAAGTACCGGGAAGCTGAAGGAAAGGAAGGTGCCGGCGCATGATCAAGAACATGGAAACCCTCAATGAGCAGGTGGCATCCTGCACTCAGGCCCTGAATGACAAGCTCTCCGGCAAGGACGGAAAGCGTCACATCGTGCTGTGCGGCGGCACCGGCTGTCTGTCCAACCACTCCAAGGAGATCGCCGACAAGTTCCGCACCGTTCTTGAGGAAAAAGGCGTATCCGACAAGGCCACCGTCAATCTGGTGGGCTGCTTCGGCTTCTGCTCTCAGGGACCCTTCGTCAAGATCTATCCGGAAGACACCCTCTATCGTCTGGTGAAACTGGAGGAC
>OMRS01000041.1 GCA_900313545.1 uncultured Eubacteriales bacterium
TCATCCCAGATACGGCAGAACCCCATATACTCCTCAATGATCCCGCCCTTGTATTCTCCATGGATAATCCTTGCTTTGAACTCAGGCTTGCCAGGATTTCCTCCAAAGAATTCCTGATTCAGAGATATAACGTCCTTGTCAATCTTCTTCTTGCCTGTGTAGATCACAAACGCTTCAACATCAGGAATGTCTATCTTAACGGAACTATACAGGTCTGTGTTCCTCGCCACCAGATAACTCATCGCTGAATCAAAATAGTAGTCTGCCAAACGGAAAATGATGTTCACGCTCCATGTGGATTGCGCCTCTGCCAGCACAATGAGCTTCCCTCTGGCCAGCAGACCCAGGTCGTTGTAGGGATGGATCGTGAGCACATTGTCCATCGTGATCATTTCCAGATCATCTTCGGTGATGGTGGTATCCTGTGGAAACAGCTCCTTGTAAAGCTGGAGCTGGTACTCCTTGCGCATGAAGAGATTGAGGAACACAGAATTCTTCGCCTGGCGGTTTACACGATCCTGCTTCACGGCATCAAGTTCATGCTTGTAGGCATCCCGCTCGGCGATTACCTCAGCGTAGGTCTGTTTCTTTTCAGCCACTGCGCTCACCTCCTGTTCTTCATACTTGTATCGGCACGCTTTCCCGGATTCTCAACCCCTGCGTGATGACATACTCATCCATATAGAGAATAACAAAAAACCGGTTCAAAAACAATGAAATTCTCGTAAATTTATTCCGAACGAGAAAAAGGCGAGAATCTCAGCCTCGCCTGATTGCAGTGTAACAGAAAACCCTCAGGCAGCAAACAGGCTAATTCATGAACTTCGATCATCTGCAGAAGATCTGCGATTGTCTCCCCGCAGAGGAAGACCTCTTGACGGCTTGATCCCGGTACATACGGAGTAGCGTTATCTGCCATGTGAAAACCACGGCTTATTCTACCCGAAAGACGAAGATATTGTTGTGATCGTTCGAATTCCACATCAGCGTCAAGACTGTTTACATGCGCTGCTGAACCTGTAATCAATCATAGTTTTACCCCCGGTCAGGCTTCATCAATGAAGCGCTGCCGGGGGCTTTTTCTTTTCCTGTTCACAATGTGCTTCCCATGTCCGCAAGCGCAGGAGACCCATTATCTCCGTTTTTTGAAACCTGATTGTTGCATCAGGAATTTGCCGGTTTTCACATCTTGAAGAAACAATTCAGCTATACTGTCTGCTTTTCTACAGTGACCCCCGTGTCCCGTCCGGGCAAGGCGTCTTTGAAAAGGCCTCGGGAGACCTTCCTCCCGTGACGGGCACCCCCGGGTTCTTTTCCAGGGCTGCACGCGGGGAGACGCAGCCTCTTGCCTCCCCGCCGCGCGCGAGGCCACAGGGCCTCAAAAGGTTTCCTCTTTTTCAGTAGCGGTATTTCCTGCGGAGAGCGGCCATGATGATTCCTCCGGTGAGGGCGGCCATCAGCTCAGCAAACACCACGGAACACCAGATGCCGTCCACGCCAAGGAGCATGGGCAGCAGGAGCACCGCCCCCAGTTCAAAGACGAACGTCCTCAAAAAGGAGATCAGCGCCGAGATCTGTCCGTTGTTCAGCGCCGTAAAGAAGGCGGAGGCGAAAATCGCCATTCCCGTGAACAGATAGGCCACGGAGTAAATCCGGAACCCGTGCACGGCATCCGGCAAAAGGTTCTGCGCGCCATGCAGAAACAGGGCGGAAAACGGACGTGCCAGCATTTCTGACAGAAGAAACATCGCCACGGACGTGCAGGCGATGAGCACAAGGCTCCTTTTCCGCAAGTTTCTGAGCTCGTCATGATCCTGCGCGCCGAAATGATAGCTGATCACCGGCCCGATGCCGTTGGAATACCCCACAAAGATGGCGGTGAAAATCAGGCTGACATAGGTGAGCAGCCCGTAGATGACCACGCCGTCCTCCCCCGCATACTTGAGCAGCTGGATATTGTAGACCAGCCCCACAATGGACACGGCGGCTTCCGCCATGAATTCCGAGGTGCCGTTCGTGCAGCACTGCACCACCGCCCGGCCATCCCATACGGGACGGACCAGCCTCAGGAGACTGTCGTTCTCTCGGCCGAAGTACACCAGCGGGAACACTCCCCCCACAACCTGGGTGAGCGCCGAAGCCGCCGCCGCACCTGCAATTCCCCAGTGAAAGACGATGATGAAGAGCGCATCCAGGGCAATGTTGCACAGTCCCGCGCAGACGGTGACGGCAAGCCCCAGTCCCGGTTTTTCAGCCGTGACAAAGAACAGCTGGAACTCATACACCCATATCCATGCGGGCATGGCCAGAACGAAGATCCGTCCGTACAGCACGCTGTCTTCAAGGAGCTTCCCCTGCGCTCCCAGTGCGGAGGCGACGCGGGGCATCAGGGCAAACCCCGCCGCCATCATCAGAACGCCCAATACGGAAGACACCGCCACAATCAGGGAAAACAGGCGGTTCGCCCGCTCATGGTCCCCTTCCCCCAGCGTCTTTGCAATCAGCGCGCTGCCGCCCACACCGAACATATAGCCGATGGTTCCAAGAATCTGCAGGATGGGCATAATCAGGGTGACGGCGGCGAATTCCGTCTTCCCCGCGAAATTGGCAATAAAGAACCCGTCCGCGATGATGTACAGGGAAGCAAAGACATTCATCGCAATGGACGGCAGTGTAAAACGCAGCATTCTCCGGTAGGTGAAATGCTCTGACAGATGAATCCGTGATCTCATGCTTTGTATCCTGTCCTGTTCGTCAGGGTCAGCGGTGCAGGCCGGAGCAGTCAGGGGCCGCAACCGCATTTGTATGCGGACGTGTCCGATGCCGCTTCCTTCAGGATCCCCGCGGGCCGGTTTCCCGGGGAGCCCGCACGGGGTGCCTCCCCCGCAAGTGACGCGTCTGTTTCCGCCCATCATATGGGTTTCCCCCTCCGGCGTCAAGAACGGTTCCGGAATGTCAATTGAGCGCCGTTCCTGCACAGCCCTCGCCCTCCCTCCCGCGGGGTGAGCGGATACAGAGCTTGGAAAACAAGGGGCGCCTGTTCCCGGCCCCGCCGCTTTCAGGCCTTTCTTCCTTCCTCCGGCGCGTGTGCGCGTTCCCGGGACCGCATGCGTTCCCGCTGCCCTCCCGCTTTTTCCTCCTCTTTTCTGGTCCTTTCGCCCATCCCCACTTCACAGAATGGTGAAAAAGGACAAAAAATACGAACGTTCTTTCGTGAAATCTGGAGTTTATTCGTTTTTTCAGATGGCATCCACCGCTTTTGTCTTTACTTTACAGCTCAAATGACGTATTATCCTGCTGCCTGCTATGAGAATCTCGAACTTTAAGGAGGATCGAAGCATATGAAAAAGCTTCTTGCCCTGTGTCTTGCCCTCGTTCTCTGTCTTGGCGCCTGTGCCGCTCTGGCCGCTGATGTGAAAATCGGCGTCATCCTGGTCGGCGATGAGACTGAAACCTATTCCCTCGCCCACATGGAAGGCATCAAGGCTGCCCTGGCGGCCAACGGCATTCCCGACTCCAGCATTATCTGGAAGTACAAGATCGCGGAAAACGATGACGCCTACACCAACGCCGTTGACCTGGTGGGTCAGGGCTGCAACCTGATCATCTCCAACTCCTATGGTCACCAGACCTACATGGCCCTGGCCGCCGAGGAGTATCCCGATGTGACCTTCGTGGCCATGACCGGCGACCAGGCGGCCGTCAGCGGCATTGCGAACCTCAAGAACGCCTTCACCAGGGTCTTCGAGTCCCGCTATGTGTCCGGCATGGTTGCCGGCATGAAGCTTGCGGAGCTGCTCTCCTCCGGCGAGCTTTCCGCCCAGAAGCAGCCCAACTCCTTCACCGCGGACGGAAATGTCAAAATCGGCTATGTGGGCGCCTTCCCCTATGCCGAGGTGGTTTCCGGCTACACCGCCTTCTTCCTTGGACTGCGCTCCGTGGTGTCCAACGTGACCATGGAGGTCATGTACACCAATTCCTGGGGCGACCTTGACAAGGAAAGCGCCGCCGCTGACGCTCTGATTGCCAACGGCTGCGTCATCATCGGCCAGCATGCGGACTCCACCGGCGCCCCTGCCGCCGTCCAGAAGCATCTGGATGAAGGCACGGTCTGCTACAGCGTGGGATACAATGTCAGCATGCTGCCCACCGCCCCCACTGCTGCCCTGACCTCCGCCACCAGCGACTGGTCCGTCTACTATTCCGAACTGTTTGCCAAAGCGCTCGCCGGAGAGGAGATCCCCTTCGACTGGGCCAAGGGATACGCGGACAACGCGGTCCTCATCACCGAGCTGGGGCCCAAGGTCGCTGCCGGCACCGCCGAAAAGGTTGAGGAAACCATCGCCGCCATCAAGGACGGTTCCCTCAAGGTCTTCAACACCTCCACCTTTACCGTCGGAGGCCAGGCCGTCACCACCCACACCTTCGATTCCACCATCATCGACTTTGCCACCATGCAGCCCATCTATGAGGGCGCAAAGTATGAAGCCATCGTGGACGGCGCCTTTGAGGAGTCCTCCTTCCGCAGCGCTCCCTACTTCGATCTGCGCATCGACGGCATCGTTGAGGACGCCCAGTAATTCCGTCCCGCGGCGGGATCACCGGTCTTTCATCTTTCATTGATCTCTCCGAAAAGGGAAGCATTCTCCGCTTCCCTTTTCGTGTTATCCGCCAGCAAGTAAAGGAGGTTTTCAACAGGACATGGAAACGGCCATCGAACTGCGCCACATCACCAAAGCCTTCTACAAAGCGGTTGCCAACAGCAATGTCAGCATGTGCGTTTACCGCGGGGAAATCCTGTCCCTGCTGGGAGAAAACGGCAGTGGCAAGACCACCCTCATGAACATCCTTTCCGGCATCTATTATCCCGACAGCGGGGAAATCCTGATCAACGGAAAGCCCGTGGAGATCCGCTCTCCCCGGGACGCCTCCCGGTACGGCATCGGCATGGTCCACCAGCACTTCAAGCTGGTCGATGTCTTCTCCGCCCTGGAAAACATCGCCCTGGCCATGGAGAAGGGAAGCCGCTACGACCTGAAGAATGTACGCAGCAAAGTCGAGGCCATCCTGGAGCGCTATCACTTCACCCTCGATCTGGATGCGAAGGTCTATGAGATGAGCGTCAGCCAGAAGCAGACCCTGGAGATTGTCAAGGTGCTCTTCCGCGGCGCGGACATCCTCATCCTGGATGAGCCCACCGCCGTGCTCACGCCCCAGGAAACGGAGCATCTCTTTTCCGTCATGCGCCACATGAGGGAGGACGGCAAGTCCATCATCATCATCACCCACAAGCTCAATGAGGTGATGGCCATCTCCGACCGCGTCGCCGTGCTGCGCAAGGGCACCTACATCGGGGACATCGCCACCGCTGACGCCACGGAATCCCTCCTGACCGAAATGATGGTGGGACAGAAGGTCTTCCTGAACATCGACCGCAGCCAGCCGGTCAACCCGCACCTCCGCCTGAGTATCCACAACCTGTCCGTCACCAATGAGGACGGCATCGAGGTCCTGCACAACCTGTCCTTCGAGGCGTTCAGCGGCGAGATTCTGGGAATCGCCGGGATCTCCGGCTGCGGCCAGAAGGAGCTTCTGGAATCCATCGCCGGACTGCAGAAGGCCGATGAGCACTCCACCGTCGTCTACTACCCGGATGATGACCGGGATTCCACGGCCGAGCAGATTCTGGGCAAGTCCCCCAAGGAGATCCGCAAACTGGGGATCCACCTTTCCTTCGTTCCCGAGGACCGTCTGGGAATGGGGCTGGTGGGGTCCATGGGCATGACCGAGAACATGATGCTCAAGACCTACAATGAGGGGCACCATCTGTACACCAATGTCAAGGACCCCCGGAATCTGGCGGAGGAGATCCGGCGGGACCTGGGCGTGGTCACCCCCTCCATCTCCACCCCCGTGTCCTTCCTCTCCGGCGGCAATGTCCAGAAGGTCCTGGTGGGGCGCGAAATCTCCGCCTCCCCCTCGGTGCTGATGACCGCCTATGCCGTACGCGGCCTGGATATCAACACCAGCTATACCATCTACAACCTTCTGAACGCCCAGAAGGAAGCCGGCGTGGCCGTCATCTACGTCGGCGAGGACCTCGATGTGCTGCTCGCGCTGTGCGACCGGATCCTCGTGCTGTGCGACGGGCACTGCAACGGAATTCTCAATGCCCGGATCACCACCAAGGAGGAGGTCGGTCTGCTGATGACCCGGCTGAACACACAGAACGGAGGTGCTGGTCATGCACGCCCATGAACCCCTGGTCCGCGTCGTCCGCCGGGGTGAAGTCTCCCTGCGGCACAAGCTCCTCGTCCGCTCCCTCGCCGTTTTTCTGGCGCTGGTGGCGGATGCCCTCTTCATCTTTTTCATCACCGGCCTCAACCCCCTCAGCGTCTACGTCACCATGTTCGGGGGGACCTTCAGCACGGGCATGCGCTTTTTCTGGGCCATGCGTGACCTGGCCTCCCTGCTGCTGATCGGCATCGCGCTGGCTCCGGCCTTCCGCATGCGCTTCTGGAACATCGGCGCGGAGGGGCAGGTCCTGGCCGGTTCCCTGGCCACCGCCGCCGTCATGATCTATCTGGGCGGCGTGCTCCCCGCTCCCCTGCTGTACCTGTGCATGCTGCTGTGCGCGCTCCTCGCGGGCGCCCTCTGGGGCTTCATCCCCGCCTTTTTCAAGGCCAGGTACAACACCAATGAAACCCTGTTCACCCTCATGATGAACTACGTGGCCATCCAGATCGTGGCCGCCTGCGTCACCATCTGGCGCGGCAAGGCCTCCTCCCTGGGGAAGCTGAACATCAAGAGCAAGGCGGGATGGTTCCCGCCCCTCTTCGGGCAGCGCTTTGCCGTCAACCTGATCGTCGCCGTGGTTCTCATGGTCCTCATGTACCTGTACCTGCGCAGGTCCAAGCAGGGATATGAGATCGCCGTGGTGGGCGAGAGCGTCCGGACCGCCCGCTATGCCGGCATCAACGTCGCGGCGGTCATCATCCGGACCATGATCCTCTCCGGCGCCCTCTGCGGCCTCACCGGCTTTCTGATCGTCGGCGGCCGGGATCAGGCCATCTCCACCAGCACCGCGGGCGGCAACGGCTTCACCGCCATCACCGTGGCCTGGCTGGCCAAGTTCAACACCTTCTCCATGGCGCTGATCTCCTTCCTGCTGATCTTCCTGGAAAAGGGCGCCGGCGAGATCGCCTCCGCCTACAACCTGAACGACTTCATCGCGTCCATCATCGAGGGCATCATCCTGTTCTTTATCCTGGGCAGCGAGTTTTTCCTGCAGTACCGACTGATCTTTCGGAGCAGGCAGAGGGAGGAGATGATCTGATGGAGACCCTGTTCGCGTGGATCCTCCGGGCGATCCCCTTCGGCACCATCATCATGTACGGTGCGCTGGGCGAGATCCTCACGGAAAAATCCGGCAATCTGAACCTGGGCGTTCCCGGCATCATGTACCTGGGCGGTTTTTCCGGTTTTGCGTGCGCCTACCTGTATGAACACAGCACGGACGCCCCCAATATGGTATTGTGCATGTTCCTGGCCGTC
Organism: uncultured Eubacteriales bacterium; assembly: GCA_900313545.1. The sequence goes on from OMRS01000041.1 coordinate 7,555, forward strand.
TTTGCGGCCCTGCTTGCCTCCATGCTCGGCGGCCTGCTCTATTCCTTCCTGACCATCTCCCTTCGCGCCAACCAGAATGTCACCGGACTGACCCTCACCACCTTCGGCATGGGCATCTCCAATTTCTTCGGCGTTTACATCCTGAACGGGCGCACCGCCACCCAGTCCCTGGTCTACAAGGTTTTTCAGGCAAAAATCCCCGTGCTGCACACTCTGGGCGTCCCCGGCCAGCTGATCTTCGGATACGGATGGATGGTCTATGCGGTGATTGCCCTTGCCGTGGCCATGCACTTCTTCCTGAACAGATCCCACACCGGTCTGAACCTGCGCGCGGTGGGCGAAAGCCCGGCGACGGCAGACGCCTCCGGCATCCCCGTCGAGCGCTACAAATACGCGGCCACCTGCCTGGGGGCCGGCATCTCGGGGCTGGGCGGGCTGTATTATGTGCTCGACTACAACCAGGGCATCTGGGCGACCACCGGCCAGATTGAGGCCCTCGGATGGCTGGCGGTCGCGCTGGTGATCTTCACCACCTGGAAACCCCTGTATGCCATCTGGGGCTCCTACCTGTTCGGGATCCTGTACTGGCTTTACCAGTTCCTGCCCGGAGTCCTGGGCTTCACCATTTCCGGATACGTCACCGACCTGGCCCAGATGGTCCCCTATGTGGTGACCATCGTGGTGCTGGTCATCACCTCCCTGCACCACAAGCGGGAAAACAACCCTCCCGCCTCGCTGGGCCTGTCCTATTTCAAGGAGGACCGGTAGGCGGCGCTCTGCGTTTTGCGCCTTTCCTGCCCGGTGGCCTTCCCCTCTTTCGGGGAAGGCCTTTTCTTTCCCCGCCCGGCCTTCAGGCATCCGCCGGCGCGGCCCCCCTGCCGGGCCACAGGGCATCCAGCGCCGGAAAGCGGCTGAATCCGCGTTTTGACATTCAGGCAATCCCCCTTTTCCTGAACACCCGGAAGACGCTATAATATCGACCGGACCCGTGAGGCATTCCCGCACCGGCCCCATACGGCGAAGGTCCGGAGGCTGCCGGGGCACCGGCGCAGGAAAAGGTCCAGTGCGCGGGAAGATCCGTCCGGCGCGGCCGGACGGCGCGATATCCTGTGCACGGGCACCCGGAACGGCTGCTGTCTGCCCCGCTTGTCTCACGGGAAGAGGATACATCGCCCGTCAGGGGAAATGCCCCGGCGCGGGAAGAGGAGAAAACGGATGAGAAAACTGCTGATCGTCGATGATTTTTTGGTCGCTGCCGTCGCGGCGCTGGGGTATGGCTACGGCGATACCATCGCAAGGCTTTCCGGCTGGTCGGAGCCCATGTGTCTGGCTGCGTGCCTTGTCCTTGGAATCGTGCTGGAGGAGATCATCTACATGATCGTTTTCAGCAAAACCGTCCAGAGCAGCCCGAAGCTCCGGGCCTTCACCTTTGCCGCGGTCCTGCTCGTGTTTCTGTCCGCACACTATGCGTCCGTCCGCTGGATGGGGGTATCCATGCTGGACTATCTGGCGGAGGAGTTCATGTACGTGGTGGGCCTGCCGATTCTCGGCTTTTTCATCAACCTGGTGCTTCGCGTCCTCCGCGTCCGGAAAATCCGCAGCCTTTACGAGGACGGAAGCCGGGGCTTCACCTTTACCCTTGAAAAAAAGGACATCGAGGACATCAACCAGGAGAACCGCCGCGTCCACGGGGAATACGAGGCCGATTGCGCGGTCAGGACGAAAAGCGGCATCTATGTCGGGGAAAAGACCGGGAAATCCATCCTCTATGCCGGGATTCCCTACGCCAGGCCGCCGGTGGGCAGCCTCAGGTGGAAGGCTCCCGAACCGCTTCCCCCGTCCCAGGCCGTCTTTGAGGCGCGGAATTTCGGGGCCTCGGCCATCCAGGTCGAGCACAGCGGCTCGATCATCCAGTACCACCGCCAGAGCGAGGACTGCCTGACCCTGAACATCAGCATTCCCGCCGCGCAGTCGGAAACCCCGAGGCCGGTCCTCGTGCTGTTTCATCCCGGGGACTTTACCTGCGGGGGATCCGTCAATCCGCTGATGTACGGGGGCGATTACGTGGGCCGCCACCCGGAGACGGTGGTCGTCAGCTTCAATTACCGCCTCGGCATTTTCGGCTTTATCGATTTTTCGGAGGTTCCCGGCGGGGAAGCCTTCCCGGACACCCTGAACCTCGGGCTGCTCGACCAGATCGCCGCGCTCAAATGGATCCGGGAGAACATCTCCGCCTTCGGCGGGGACCCCGGCCAGGTCACGGTGCTCGGCTTTGAATCCGGCGCCACGTCCATCCTGCTGCTGGCCGCCTGCCCCCAGGCGAAGGGGCTGTTCCGGAAAGCCTTCCTCTTCAACGGCGGCCCGGTGTTCGCCTATGACACGCCGGAGGCCTCCAGGGCCCTGGCCAAAAGCCTGCTGAAGGAAACGAAGACATCGACGATGGAGGAGCTGTGCCGTCTTGATACGCAGACCCTGAAGGACGCCTCGCAGAAGCTCTGGGACAGCATGTGCGCGCCGACCTGCGACGCAAAGCTGATCCCCGCTGACGTGTACCAGGCCTTCCGGGAGGGCGCCGCCTCGGGAATCGACATGATCCTCGGCATCCCCAGCAGGGAAATGCCGGTCCTCAAATCCCTCGTGGGCAGTCAGAGGTACATGGCGGGGGTCTTCTCCTTTGCCGCCGACATGCGGAACGACCTGGACGACGCCGCTTCCCGCGCGGTACAGGCGGTTCTCGAGGCGCAGAGCGCATCCTCCGATCGGCTTGAGGCGATGTCCCGGCTCACCGAGCAGTGGCTCGGCCTGTGCATCTACCGCTGCGCGGCAAGGCTGGCGGAGGGCGGGAATCCGGTGCACCTCATGTACTGGGCCGAAAAGCCCCTGATCGACAATCTGGGTTCGGGCACGGTCGATGCGGCGGCGGCGCTGCTCGGGAACCGGGAAGCGCTGCAGATGTACGGCAACGTGCTGAACGCGGACATCTCCGAGACACTCCAGGCCCTTCTGCTGAAGTTTGTCACGGGGGAGCCCCTGCAGCTGTACCCCAATGAGATCAGGGGCATCGACGCCTTCCGGTGGGAGCCCTTCCCCCAGGCGCTCATCGTATCGGACGGGAAGCTTTCCTGCGGGCCGCTGGCGGACAGGCTCACGGAGGTCCGGGAGCTGCTGCGCCAGGCCCTGTCCTGAGGCGGCAGGGCCCGCCTCAGGCGGTTTCATATGACGCAAACAGGCTGCACGCATGTGCAGCCTGTTGCTTTTTCAGTTCAGTCCAGTCCCGCGAAGATCCTCATGGCGTGTTTGATGTCCTGCTTCATGGCCTCCCGCGCCGCCATGGAGACCGTGGAGAAGAACAGCGGCGTCCCCTGGTCCTTCATCGCCTGGATGGCCTGCTCCGCGGCCAGGCCTGCCGCCTTGTCCATGTAGGTGAAGTAGTTGATCTTCCGCACGCCGGCCCTGACCGCCTCATGGAAGCCCTCCGGGCTGACGCCGGATCCGCCGTGCATGACCACCGGCACATTCCCGGTGGCCCGCCTCACGTTCCGCACCACATCGAAATCGAGGCGGGGCGCCTTGAGATAGATCCCGTGGGTGGTGCCAAACGAGCAGGCCAGCGCGTCGATCCCCGTCTCCCGGACAAAGGCCGCCGCCTGGTCCGGATCGGTATAGATCTTGGTCTCATCTCCTTCCCCGCTGCCGTCCCCGGCGCCGGATTCGCGCCGGCCCATGGACCCCAGCTCCGCCTCCACGCCGGCGCCGTAGCGGGAGGCCATTTCCACAGCCATGCGGGTGTTTGTCAGGTTCTCCTCATAGGGCAGCACGGAGCCGTCATACATGATGCCCGTGAACCCCATATCCAGGGCTTCCTTCAGGTAGTCCATGTCCTCGCCGTGGTCCAGGTGGACACACACCGGGACCCGTGCCTCCCCGGCCGCGCGGACCATGACCGGGCCGATCAGCCGCAGCCGGATCCAGGGCTCATGCACCTGGGCGAACTGCAGGATCACCGGCAGCTCCAGCTCCTCCGCCGCCGCGATGATCCCCTCCAGGGATTCCAGATTGGCCGCGTTGAACGCGCCCACGGCAATGCCGCGCTCCTGCGCGGTTGCCAGAATGTCCTTCAGTGTTACAAGCATGCGATCTCTTCCTTCCATCTGTTGTTGTCGATGATCTCCGCCAGCTTGTCCAGCGGCAGCAGGCCGCTGACGGGATCCATGGTTCTCACCGAGCACGCACCCTCCGCGCTGGCCAGCAGGGCGCAGCGGCGGGGAGGCAGCCCGCGGCGCACGGCCGCCAGGAATGCGGCGATGCTCACGTCCCCGGCGCCCGTGGCCGAGACCACATGGCCCGCCGGGAAGCTGTCCACCTTTCCCTCCTGCCGGGCCCAGGCCCGGACATCCAGGCCCAGGTTGCGCCCGGTTTCCCGCAGGCGCCCCTCCCCTGCGGTGGCATAGACCATGCCCGACACGCCGCACTTGACCACCGCCGCCGCGCAGCCCATGTCCAGCATCCTTTGGGCCAGGGGCATGGCCTCCCCGTCAAGGTCCAGGTTCAGGGTGACATCCTGTCCCCCCGCGCTCAGGCGCTTCCAGCGGGGCAGGTCCGTCATGCAGCACAGCTCCTCAAAGCTCGGCACGAAAAAGTCCACCAGGGGAAGCACCTCCCGGAGGTACGCCTCCCAGTCGGTGTCCGTATCCGGATCGATCATGGCCATGTCCAGGCTGGTGGCCACGCCCAGGCGCCTTGCACGCAGCAGGAGCTTTTTCATCTCCTCCGGCTGCCCCATGCGCCGCATCAGGGGCGGGTACCCGAAGTGCAGGATGGCGGCCCCTTTCAGGGTTTCATCCGGCACATCCTCCGCGCAGAAGGTGTCATTGGCTCCCGGATCATGCAGGAACATCCGGTTGATGCCCGGGAAATTGAGGACCACGGTATAGCTGGTGCGGTCCGACGCGCTTTCAATCAGCCCGCCGCCGGCCCCGTAGGACTTCAGGATCCCGCTGAGCATGCCTCCGAACTCGTCCCGTCCGATCTTGCTCACAAGCGCGGCATCCTCGCCGATGGCCCTGAGCGCCAGGCCTGTATTGGAGACGCTGCCGCCCGCGGTCACCGAAATGCCCCGGGTATGGAGCAGGCACCCCGGGAACAGGACCTGGTCCACCCGTTCAAAGAGGCGGTCTCCGGGGATCACCGGGGTCAGATCGAAGCTGATATGGCCTGCCGCCACAATTCTTCCCATGCTCTCCTCTCCCTTCCTTCCCCGTCAGAGGCGCCCGTACTCGTTGCACAGCGGGCAGATCATGACCTCGTCCTCCTCGATGTGCGCGTAGCGGAGGGTCCGCTCCAGGAAATAGTTGTCCGTCCGGTCGTCATTGACCCGGGAGACCTCCCCGGCAACCAGGCTCCCGCTTCCCGGCACGGGCCCGAACACGTGGGCAAGGTAGGGCGTCAGGGTCACCGAATTGCCCGGGGTGATCTCCACGGGCTCCCCGGCCTTCAGGCAGACCTTCCGGCCGTCCATGCGGACCTGGACATCCGTGCTCAGCTCCCGCCCGTCCCGCTCGGTGTTCCACATGCGCACCTGCAGCCGTCCCGCACGGCAGATGATGTCCTCGGTTTTGAACACGTGGTAGTGCTTGGGCAGGCGCTGCCCGTCCTGCATCAGAATCAGTTTCTCGCAGTAGGGAACGCCGATCTCGGGCGCGGTGATGCATCCGTTGCGCACCGTATAGAGCACCGCGCCCACATGCGCAAAGTCGTCCATGCCAAAGTCCGTCACGTCCCAGCCCAGCATGACGCGGCGGATGACGTCCAGGTTCCCGGTCTCCTTCTGCCAGCGGGGGATGTCCCAGTCCGCCATGTCCGGCAGCGCCATCCCCTTTTCCTTCAGGAGCTCCCTGGCCCAGACGATGGCGCGGTTGATTTCAGATCGTTTCATAGCCCCTCCGTTTAAAAAAGGCCGCACGGAAGCGTGCGGCCATAAATCGGTCCATTTTTACTTGGATTTCTTGGTGCTGCGCAGGAAGTCAACATACACGGCCAGAAGGATGACCGCGCCCTTGATGATGTACTGCCAGTCGGAGTTGACGCCCATCAGGTTCAGTCCGTTGTTCAGGATGCCGATGATCAGCACGCCGATCAGCGTGCCGCCCAGTTTGCCCGAACCGCCGGCCATGGAGGTGCCGCCCACGACGACAGCCGCGATGGCGTCCATTTCCGCACCGTCACCGGAGGTACAGGTTCCGGAGTACAGGCGGGAGGCGATGGTGATGCCGGCAAGGCCGGCCATCAGGCCGCTGAAGGAATACACGGTGAATTTCACCTTTGCGGTGCTGATGCCGGAGAATCTGGCCGCGGTGTCATTGCCGCCCACGGCGTACACGTGACGGCCCATGCGGGTGCGGTTGAGGAACAGCACGGCAATGATGAACACCAGGGTCATGGTCACCACGGGGGTGGGCACGGGGCCCACATAGCCGGCGCCCAGGAACTTCCAGGCATCGGTCATGCAGCGGATGGGCTTGCCGCCGGAATACACGTAGGCGATGCCCTTGGCGATGTTCATGGAGGCCAGTGTCACGATGAAGGGCGGGATCTTGGTCAGAGCGATGATCAGGCCGTTGCACAGACCGAAGAGCAGGCCGGACAGGATGCCGATGAGGATGCCCACGATCTCGGGCATGCCGCCCCAGACCACGGCCGCGGCGCCAAGCACGCCGGACATGGCGATGATGGAGCCCACGGACAGGTCAATGCCGCCCAGAATGATGACCATGGTCATGCCGCAGGCCAGCATCAGGTTGGTGGAGGACTGGCGCAGCACGTTGAAGACGTTGGTCTGCGTCAGGAAGGTTTTGTGTGTGGTCGGGAAAATGTAAAGGAACAGAATCATCGCGCCCAGCGCGCAGATGATTCCGAGGTTGTCGACAAGATATCTTTTGACGCTCTTCATTTGCTTGCCCCTCCTGCTGTCTCATCCGTGGCGAGCTTCATGATCGCCTCCTGGCTGAGATTCTTGTAATCGATGCAGCCGGTGATCCGGCCGTCGTACATGACATAGACACGGTCCGACATGTTGATGATCTCCGGGAGTTCGGAGGAAATCATGATGATGGACATGCCCTGCTTGGTCAGCTCGTTCATGATCTCATAGATTTCCGCCTTGGCACCCACGTCCACGCCGCGTGTGGGTTCATCCAGGATCAGCAGCTTCGGATTCGTGGCCAGCCATCTTCCGATCATGACCTTCTGCTGGTTGCCGCCGGAGAGGTTGGTCACCGTCTGTTCATGTCCGGGGGTCTTGGTGTGCATCTTATCGATAAAGCGCTGGGTGATCTCCGCCTCCTTGGCGGCATCCACCCGCAGGTTGCGGATAAACTCATGCAGCACTTCAATGGTGGAGTTGAAGGCCACGCTCTGCACGTGGTAGAGGCCTTCCACCTTCCGGTTCTCAGGCACCATGGCCAGTCCCGCATTCATGGCGTCCACCGCGTTGCGGATGACCAGCTTCTTCCCTTCAAGCCAGACCTCGCCGGTGGAGCCGGGGGTCAGGCCGAAGATGCACTGCATGGTCTCGCTGCGTCCGGCGCCCACCAGGCCCGCAAAGCCCACGATCTCTCCCCTGCGGACCTCAAAGCTGACATCCTTGACCCGTTTCATGGTCTTCCGGCCGTCATCGATATGCTCGCAGCGAAATACCGTCTCGGAGTTTTCCACGTGGTCGCGCACATAGTAGCTGCTCAGCTCGCGGCCGACCATCAGGCGGATGAGCTCCTCCCTGGGGGTCTGGTGCACCACGCGGGTGCCCACGTAGGTGCCGTCACGCAGCACCGTGACCCGGTCGCACACCTCGTCCAGCTCGCTCATCTTGTGGGAGATGTACACGATGCCGACGCCCTGTCCGGCCAGGTTGCGCATAATTTCAAAGAGTGCCTCCACCTCGCGGTCGGAGATGGAGGAGGTGGGTTCATCCATCACCAGGATGCGGCAGTTGAAGGAGATCGCCTTGACGATTTCCACCATCTGCTGCTGGGCGATGCTCAGCCGTCCCACCAGCTCGGAGGAGTCAATTCCCAGATCGAAGCGGTCCAGCATCTGCTGGGCTTCCCGCCTCATGGAGATATCATCGACCCCGAACGGGCCCATTTTTTCCCGTCCAAGGAAGATGTTTTCATACACTTTCATATGTGAGACCAGCACGAGCTCCTGATGGATGATGGAGATGCCGTTCTCACGTGCATCTTGGACATTCGCTATGGTCACCGGTTTGCCGTCGATGAGGATTTCTCCCTCTTCCGCATGATAAATGCCGCCCAGGACCTTAATCAGCGTGGACTTTCCGGCGCCGTTTTCTCCCAGCAGCGCGTGAATTTCGCCGGACCTCAGCTGGAAATCCACATTCTGCAGCGCCTTCACACCGGGGAAGCTCTTGCAGATGCCTTTCATTTCGAGCAAGTATTCGCTCAATGCCATTCACCGCCGTTTCGCACAGATATTGTCATGGAACTGAAAAGAAATGGCTTTGCTCCTAGGGGGAACAAAGCCATAGAACAGATGACCTAAAAAGCCCGGGCGGCCTGCGCCGCCCAAGGCCGATGCGTTGAGGATTCAACCGTTCCGGGGAAGCAGCTTACTGCCAGCCACCGTTGTTGTACTCAGCGATGTTGTCGGAGTTGATCATGAAGGTCGCGATGGGATAGCGGGGCTCAACGGTCTCGCCGTCCACGGTCTTGTAATAGAGCTCGGCGATGGTCTTGCCGATGGAGATGGGGGACTGGGCACCGGTACCGGTGACCTTGCCCTCAGCGATCAGGGCCTTGATGTCGGGGGAGCCGTCAACGCCGTAGATCAGAGCCTTGGAGCCGGCAGCCTCAGCAGCCGCATAGGCGCCCAGAGCGGTGGGATCGTTGCCGCCGAAGATGGCCACAGCGTCGGGATGAGCGGTCAGGGCGTCGGTGCCGTTCTTGTTGCCCTGCTCCTGGTTGCCCATGCAGTCGATCTGGGCAACGACGTTGAACTTCACGCCGGAGTCGGCAATGGCCTTGAGGAAGCCGTCGGTACGGTCAACCACGGACTGCATGGTCGGAGAATCCAGAACGATGATGTCGCCGCCCTCGGGGCACTTCTTGGCAAGGTCGACGCCGCAGACAAAGCCCGCGTTGTAGTTGTCGGAACCGGCGTAGGTCACGAGGTAGGACATCTCGGTCACTTCGGTGTCGAATCCGAACATGGGGATGCCGGCATCCTTCAGCTTGTCAAGGCCGGGGGTGATGCCGTCACGGTCGACGGGGTTGACGAACATGGCCACGACGCCGCGGCTGATCATGTCCTCAATCTGAGCGATCTGCTTCTCGTTGCTGTTCTGGGGATCCAGGGAGATCAGGGTGTCGCCGTGAGCTTCCACGACTTCCTTGATGGCGCCCTCGAGGGCCACAAAGAAGGGATTGGTGCCGTCCATGCAGGTGTAGCCGATCAGCTTGCCTTCTGCAGCAGCAGCGCCAGCCAGGGTCAGGAGCAGGCACAGGGCCACGACGAGAGAGAGAATCTTGCGCATAGAATATTCCTCCTTATTATTTTGGCGGGTTTCCTCCCGCTACTGATTCGGATTATACGAACCGCACTTCTTTTTGTCAAGATTGTTTATATTTTCTTCTCCCCTATTAGTCAATTCTCAGTACAGAAGGTGGGGGGTTCCCCGCGGAGGCGCCCTGACCCGGTCCTCTCCCGCGGACCGCCCTGCACACAGCCGCCCTTTTTCCCCCGCCGCCCGGGGACCCGCGCACGGATGAACCGAAATCATATTGTCCATTTCGCATGCTTTGGGGTAAAATAACTGCACATCGCTGAGAGGAGGACGGCCCTCCCCTTCGGGGGCAGTGCCGATATCCCATGAAAAAAACCTTCCGTCCCGCGCGTCCCGCCTTCTTCTTCATCTATATCATCTGCCTCATTTCCCTGGCAGACGCGCTGTTTACCCTCTACCGCATGGCCGCCGGAAAGGAAAACACCTTCATGGCCTCCTTCGGTCCCTTCTCCTTCCTGATTGCCGCATGCGCCCTGTGCTACGCGCTCATGTATGCCCGGACCCGCGTCGAGCTGGATGAAACCAGCCTGCGCACCGTGGGGCAGGTCATGCGCCGCCCCGAGCCGGGTGTCCCGCGGGCCATGTTCCTCATGCGTCAGGGCGATCTGGACATTCAGATCTGGGACAAAACCTTCCTGCTGGCGGACCTGGTGCGCTGGGGCTGGTGCGAGGATCTGGGCTATTCCCGGGTGGACCAGAGCGAAATCACGGAAAAATCCCGCTTCATCCCCGTGCATGAGATCGTCTTCGTGCTCACGGACAACCGCCGCTGCCACCTGAACGCCGGCGCCTACACCCGCAGGCAGGTGGTGGAAATGGTGCACGAGATCCGCCGCCGCACGGGCATCGTCCCCACCGGCTCCCTCGCCGATCTGTGATGATCCCAAAACCGATGAAAGGAGATTCCCATGAAACGAATCTTTCCTCTGCTGTTTCTGGTACTGGTCCTGCTTGTGTCAGGCGCCCCGGCGGAATCCTTCAGGGTTTCGCCGGAGGGCGCCGAGGCCTTCACGGACCTGCTGGTCCGCCTGCTGAGCGCCTATGAAGCGCCGGCGCCGGACGACAGCGCCCGCATCGATGAGGCGCTTGCGGCCATTGACCGCCTCAGCCCGCAGGACGCGCCCCTTGCCAGGGACCTCGCCGGCTACTGGCGCCTTGTCTATCTGGGCGAGGGCGGGGAGTACCGCCTCCACTTCCATCGCGGGGAGGACACCGCCACGGAGCTGGCGGATGCCGGCATCCCCGACAGTCCCGACCATGCCTTTGTCATCCTCGGCTATGAGCTGGAGAACGGCGGGATGCAGCCGGAGCTGGTCGGCCGCTGCCTGGCCGCGGCAGCCGCCGCCCGCGCCTTCCCCCGGACCCTGCTGGTCTGTTCAGGCGGCGCCACGGGCAAGGCCAATCCCCAAAAAAACACGGAGGCCGGTCTCATCCGGGACTACCTGACAAACAAATGCGGCATCGACCCGCAGCGCATCCACGCGGATGATCAGGCCATGACCACCCTGGAAAACGCCCTCAACACCTTTGCCATTCTGGAGGAGAACGGCGTGCGGTCCCTCACCCTGGTCACCTCCTCCTACCATATGCGCTGGGCCAGCGTGCTCTACCACACCCTTTCCCGGATCTGGCAGCAGACCCGCGGCTATGAGCTCCGCCTTGTGGCCGACTACTGCTATGACACGGAGCCGACGGTCGAGCTCTACCGCCAGGATGCCCGCATCGCCATCCACCAGCTCTTTGAGATGCTGGGACTGCCCAGTGAGCTGCGGGAAAAACTGCCCCGCTTCTGATATTCCGTATTCCCCCTCCACCTTCACCCCCCATTCCCTCCCGGAGGCCCGGCCCTGACAGTTATCCGCCCGGCCTCACCTGTCAAAAGAAAGGAAAACCGTATGATCATCAGCACCAGTTCCGAAGGATCCACCACAGAAATCGTCCTTGAAGGGCGCATCGACAGCAATACCTCACAGCAGTTCCATGATGACCTGGCTCCGTATTTTGAAAGCGCCACGGAGGTCACCCTGGATTTTACCAAAGTGGAATATATCTCTTCCGCAGGCCTGCGGGTCCTGCTCACGCTCCTCAAGTCCATGCCCAAAGGCGGAAAGCTGAACATCGCCCATGCCAACGAGCTGGTTCGTGAGGTCTTCTCGGTCACCGGGATCTCCGCCCTGTTCAACCTCATCTGATTTCCACCGCCTGCCCGGCATCCGTGCAGGGGACAAATCCTGCATCCATCCGCCCTAGCGGCCCCCGGGTCCCCGCCGCCTCGCGGCGCCCGGCCCGATGCGCAAATCACCAAAACCCCAGGGAGCGACAGCCATCGCTTCCTGGGGTTTTGATTTTCTCAGACGCGGAAAGGGCCCCCCCGTCCTCCCCTGCCTGGCCGAAGCGGCACCTCCCCGGCACGCGTGCTGTTTTACCCGGCGCCCCGCCCATCTCCGATCCGCCCCGCTTCCCTGCCCCGCAGGGCGCCTGTCCATCCTTTTCCTCCCCATCGCTTTCCCCGCGGGTCCGGGGGCGCCGGAGGGCGGGGGGATGCAGCGGCCGAAGGCGGCTCCGCGCCCTTTCCGCTGCCCTGAACTTGACACCGGAATATCCACTGATATACTATGCTTTCCCGCCCGGCACATCTTCAGAGAATCGAGGTTTTCACATGCTGCAGATCCTGCGCCGCATGAAGCGCCCGGATGTTTTCCGGGCCCTTTCCGCCCTCCTGTTCATCTCCCTGCAGGTCTGGCTTGACCTGGCGCTTCCGGAGA
>OMRS01000395.1 GCA_900313545.1 uncultured Eubacteriales bacterium
CAAAAAAGCGCAGCTTTCGCTGCGCTCATGGTGCTTTGTTTTGAGACCCGAGATGCCGCTGCTGCCATTTTTCCACCCACCATCTCGGCAGGTCGGTGCCCTGCGGACGATCTCTGCCGTCCCCTGGCGTTATCAAACGGGGGCATGACATCAAACGCCCGACTTTATCCGGGCTCCAGTTATGAATATGTAGGAGAAAACACAGGCAACTGGCGTACATCCCAGGAATCAACCGGTCTGCATCCGGTTCATGCGCAGATTATATCAGCGCCCCTTCCGGGTGTCAACCCCAACATGGCCCGTGTGAAACCTGACATTTCGTCGTTTTCGAATACTCCTCCATAAACACCCGCCCCATCCGGCTGCAGCTCCTTCAAAAAAGCGGAGAGCAGCCTTCAGGCTGCTCTCCTATGTCAGTTAGTCAGAGGTCTGCTCTGCGCGTCTCCTTCGCCCATGCCGGCGTCCGGGGATGGCTTAAGGATATCAGAAATATCATCTCATGGCAGTTCCATTTTTGAAATCCGGCGTTCAACCATTGGAAAAGTTCCCGGGGGAGACTGTCCGGATGCTGAGGATGTTGTCCGCAGGAAGCTGTCCGGCCTCATGAAGGCTGAAATGCACCAGTTCCTGAACCGCCGGGTTTTCAGCTTTTCTGCCCAGCAGAATCGTCTCCCAGGCATATATGGGCTCCTCCTGCAGGTCAAGCCGCCGCAGCCCGTACACCTCCTCAAAACGCCTCACGGCACAGACGGGAGCCAGCGTAATGGAATTCTGGGTGCGCACCCGGTCCACCACCATCTGCATTCCGCCCAGGTACATGACCCGGGAAAGCGACACGCCGCGCTTTTCCAGCTCCGGCATCAGCATCGTCACAAAGCAGCAGCTGTCATGGGGATAGACGAACTCCATCCCGTTCAGGTCCTCATAATGCAGGTTTTTCTTCTCCGACAGCGGGTTCTGGGTCGAGGTGACCAGAATCGCTGAATCCCTGAACAGCCGGATGGCCGACACGCCGGGAACATTCCTTCCCGTGCTGTAATAAAAGCCCACATCCACCTGTCCTGAACGAACCATCTCCGGCACGGACGCATTGGGGCCCATGACCATGCTCATGCGCAGGTACATTCTGGCGGCGCCAAACCCCGAGAGCATCTCCAGCAGACTGTTCCCGATATTCATTTCACACCCGCCCACCGTCAGGGCAGGTTCCGTCTCCTGCGATTTCCCGATAGCTCTGTAGTAGTCCGACAGCATGCGCATGGCATAGGGAAGGAACCTGTTGCCTTCCTCTGTCAGGGAGAGTCCTCTCCCGTCCCTGGTCAGGAGCAGCTTGCCAATCTCCTTCTCCAGGTTCTGAATATGCTTAAACACCGTGGAAGGCGCGTACTTCAGCCTTTCCCCCGCTTTCTTGTAGTTCAGCGTCTCACTGACTGCAACAAATGTTTCAAGCTCCCGGGTATCCATACAACTCCCTCCTATTTATGGGACTGCACGGAGACATTATAAAGGCAGTTCCGGGCAAAAGCAACGCACATTTTGTGCACCATGCTCTAGAATGTGTATCATTTTATATGGCATATGTTCGGTCCGGGCGGAATCCCCATTCCCCGGATCAGGAACGCTTGACACCCGGAACCCCGGGCATTAACATGGCCACAATGCGATTTCTGTCCGACCGAGGGGGATTCCATGTCTCTAAGCTTTCTTTTCGGGCTTTCCGCCCTGTGCGTGCTGCTGTGCGCCCTGACCCCCGCCCGCCTGCGGTGGATCCTGCTGCTGATCTGCTCCCTGGGCTTTTATGCCCATGCCGGCCTTGCCGCCCTGCCCTTCCTGCTGCTCACGGCCCTGACCACATGGCTGGGGTCCCTGCGCATTTCCAGCATCGCCCGCGACGGCAGCGAATATCTCCGGGCCCACCGGGAGACCCTGGACCCGTCCTCACGCCGCAGGGCCAAAGCCCGCACACGCACTCACCAGCGCCTGTGGCTTGTGCTCGTGCTCCTGATCAACTTCGGCCTTCTCGCACTTCTCAAATACCTGGATCCGGTGCGCATGGGGCTGATGTCCCTCCTTTCCGGGGGCCGTCCTTCCGATTCCCTGGGACTGGTCATTCCCCTGGGCATTTCCTTTTATACCTTCCAGGCCACCGGGTACCTGCTGGACGTGTACAACGGCAAGACCCCGCCCGAGCGCAACCCGCTGCGCTACCTGCTGTTCGTCTCCTTCTTTCCCCAGCTGATCCAGGGTCCCATCAGCCGCTACGCAGATCTGTCTCCCCAGCTGAGTGCCCCTGCCCTGCCGGATCTTGAGGGGCTGGAGCGGGGCGCGCTGCTGATCCTGTGGGGGTTCTTCAAGAAAAAGGTGCTGGCGGACAGGGCCATGCCATTCGTCAACGCCGTCTTTGACCAGCCCGCCCCCTACGGCGGCCTGATGGGCCTTGTGGCCGTGCTCCTGTATTCCCTGCAGCAGTACTGCGACTTTTCCGGCGGCATCGACCTGGTGGCGGGCATCTCGGAAATGCTGGGCATCCGCCTGACGCCCAACTTCCGACGTCCCTACTTTTCCGTCTCCCTGGCGGATTTCTGGCGGCGCTGGCACATCAGCCTGGGCAGCTGGATGCGCGACTACGTGTTTTATCCCTTTGCCCTGTCCCGGCCCATGAGCGCCCTGTCCCGCGCACTGAAGGGCCGCAGCGTGCACCTGTCCCGCGCGCTGCCCGCCGCTCTGGGGAATCTGCTCGTCTTTCTGCTGGTCGG
Source organism: uncultured Eubacteriales bacterium (assembly GCA_900313545.1). The sequence continues at coordinate 2,757 of OMRS01000395.1, forward strand.
CATCTGGCACGGTGCGCGGATGAATTACGTGCTCTGGGGACTCTACAACGGGATCCTCCTTGCCCTGTCCGCCCTGCTGGAGCCTTTGACCCGGCGCTTTGCCCTGCGCTTTCCCCGGTTGTCCTCCTCCTCCGCCTTCCATGTGTTCCGGATCCTGCGCACCTTCCTGGTGGTGAATGTCGGCTGGTTCTTTGACCGGTGCCGCACCGGCGCGGATGCCCTGCAGATGCTCTCCCGCATTGTCAGCGCGCCCATGCCCGGACAGATCGCCCGGGGAATGCTGCTGCAGCTGGACATCGAGGCCAAGGACTGGCGGATTCTGGGGATCGGCACGGCGCTGCTGCTGCTGGTCTCCGTTCTGGGCGAGCGGGGCGTGGATGTGCGCCGCCGCCTCATGCGTCTGCCCGCCTGGCAGCGCTTCATCATTCTGATTCTGTTTGGTTACTTTGTACTTCAGGCCTTTAAGGGCGAGGGGGCCGGCGATGCCGGATTCATGTATGCACTCTTCTGATCAGCAAAGCAGCCTGCGCCGCAGGCTGACCCGTCTGGGACTGTTTTTTCTCCTGTTCGCGCTGTTTGTGGTCTTTGCGGACATCTTTCTCATCCAGACCGACACCACCGCCTTCATGACCCTTCGGGAGATGCATGAACGCTCCGACCTGGATGTGGTGTTCGTGGGCTCCTCCATCGTCAGGGATCACTTCAACAACGACCTGATCTCCGGCATTCTCGGGAAGCAGACCTTCAGCGCCACCATTCCCTGCCTCGGGCTTCAGGGAGCCATCGCCATCACCCGGGAGCTGCTTGACACCTCCCATCCGGAAACCTTTGTCCTGGTGGTGGAGCCTTATACCTTTGAAACTGAGCGCGAGGGCATCGAAGCGGAATACATCATGATGCCCTGGCTCCAGCGCTGGGACGTCAAGGCGGATTACTACCGCAGCCTGATCCGGGCCGACGGCTGGGTCATGGACCGCCTCCTGCTCTTCAGGGATTTCGGCGTCCAGAATCCCGGGGACATCCTCAAGACCCTCCGGTGCCGGCTCTTTCCGGACAGCGTCACGGAATCCGTGCTGGTCCAGGGGGACATCACCGCCACCTATCAGGGCCACGGCTTTGTCCGCTACACCACGGACGTTCGGGCAGATGAGGACGTGCGCACCAAGCTCCACCGCCGGGAGGGCGAATATATCTATGAGCTTCTGCCCCAGTCCCGGGAGCTCCTGCTGGCCTACCGGGACCTGGTGGAGGGCGCGGGCAGCCGCCTGATGGTCTTCATCTATCCCAACATGACCGTGCACAACCTGGCGGAGCCCTCCTTCATCGGGTACAATGAAAGCCTGACCCGGTTCTGCGGGGAGAACGGCATCGAATGCGTCAATTTTACCCTGGCGCGGCCGGAGCTTCTTCCCAACCTGGATGACCATTATTTTGACATCTATCACCTGGACGGGGAGGGCGCCGACATCTTCTCCCGGTGCTTTGCCGAATTCTATCTGCGCCACAGCTCCGGAGAGGACCTCTCCGGCTGCTTCTACCCGGACCACCAGGCCTATCTGGAGAGCATCGACTGGATCACCAACACCTGGGTCGTCCCCTTCACGGGTTACTGGGATC
>OMRS01000301.1 GCA_900313545.1 uncultured Eubacteriales bacterium
AGCGCTATGAAGTGGAGTGCAGAAAGCCGTCCGCGCTCGGGGAGCTGGACATCTGCCTCATCGCGGACATTCATGCCGGTTCCGGAACCTGGCAGTACACCTATGACGATCTGGCGGCGATGATCAACGAGTGCCATCCGGATGTGCTGATGATTGCCGGGGATGTCTTTGATGAAACCACCGGGCCGTCCGATGTGGAGAACTTTGCGTGGGTGCTGGAGACCATCGACAAACCGCCTCTGGGAATCTACTACATCTACGGCAACCACGACAGCAGGACGGATGACTGGGCAGCCAGACAGATGAAGGACATGGGCGCCATCGTGCTGGAGGATGAAATGGTGCTTCTGGGGGAGGATATCCAGCTGATCGGGTGCCTGGATCCCAGACATCACGGGGAGCCCTGTGAAGCGCTTTTTGACCGGGTCAAACCTGATCTCCGGAAGCCCGTGCTGGTCCTGACCCACCGGCCCAGACACTTTGGGAAGCTGGAGGAGCTGGGATGCGACCTGGTCATGGCGGGACACACCCACGGCTTCAACATTCCCCAGTTCATGGGCGGAAACATTCTGGGGGACATGTATTCGGGGATCCGGGCTTACGGGGACATGACCGCCGTCACCACGTCGGGCGTGGGCGCATGGGGCTTTCATTACAAATGGCCGGCGCAGAGCGAGGTGGTGCATCTCCACGTGAGCTTTGCCTCCGGTGAGGAAGGAATACGGGAATCCGCGCCCGGGGGCACCGCAGGGGGCATGACGGGAGAAGAGGATAAAGGAGGAAAGGCGTGAAGAACAACCGGTCGCAGCGGACCTGGGACATATTTGTTACCTTCCTGAGGTTTGGCTGTTTTACCTTCGGGGGCGGATGGAGCATCGTCGCCCAGATCCAGAAGGAATACGTGGAAAAGAAGAAGTGGATTACCGGCGAAGAACTGCTGGACTTTACGTCCGTGGGCAGGTCGGTCCCCGGGCTGATGATCGGGAATGCCAGCCTCCTCTTCGGCTACCATTGCGCAGGCGTCCCCGGGGCACTGGCGGCGCTGGCGGGCATCTGCCTGCCGCCCTTCCTGCTGATGATCGGGATCCCCTTCATCTACGGGCTGGTCCGGGACAACCTGTATGTGGCCAGAGCCATGACGGGGGTCAGGGCAGCCGTGGCGCCGATCATCTTCAGCGCGCTGCTCAAGCTGTTCCGGCCGGCCATGAAGGATGCCCTGTGCTATGTCATCGCAGCTGCCGCGCTGATGCTGTGCCTGTTTACCGGACTCAGCAATGTGCTCATCGTCCTGCTGGGCGCCCTGGCGGGGATTCTGATCATGGAGGTGAAAACGCGCCGTGATTTACATTGAGCTGTTCCTGACCTTTGCCATGATCGGCTTTACCAGCTTCGGGGGCATGTCCATGATCCCCCTGATCAACCAGCAGATGGTCTCCCACAACTGGATGAGCATCGGGGAGGTGGCGGACATCGTGGCCATCGCGGAGATGACGCCGGGCCCCCTCGGCCTCAACTGCGCCACCTTTGCGGGCACCCGCGCCGCCGGGACTCTTGGGGCGGCCGCAGCATCCCTGGGGGTGCTGGCGCCGACGCTGACCACCACGCTGCTGGTGGGGATGTTCATGGCCCGCTTCAAGCAAAGTCACATCATGGGAGATGTCCTCTACGGCATCCGCCCCGTATGCATCGGGATGATCACGGCTGTGATCCTGCAGCAGATCATGGAAAACTACGCAGGGCAGGTGCTGGGAATCTCTCCCGGGGCGCTGTGCAGCGGGTTGGTTGCGGCATACCTGCTTATCGTGCGAAAATGGGAGGTGCCCCCGGTGATCGGGATCAGCGCGCTGATCGGACTGCTTCTGTGCAGATAGGACTTTTGCCCGCCGGACTCCGCTTTCAGGAGGCCAGGCGGGTTTTCCCATGCCCATTCCGGCGGTTGATGGCCAGGGGGCGGATGTGATATGCTGACAAAAACCCGGAACGCGGGAAACAGATGGAGGAGGTGAGGCGCATGGACCCGAGGGACGCGCTGGTCAGACGTGCCCGGGAAGGGGACGCGGGCGCCTTTGAACAGCTGGCGGGTGCGGCGGAAAAGTCCCTGTGGCGCCTGTGCTGGCAGGTGACGGGGAATACCGAGGATGCCTCGGACGCCCTGCAGGAAACGATGCGCAGGGCCTGGCAGGGAATCGGAGGTTTCCGGGGGGAGTGCAGCTTTGAAACCTGGACGGGACGGATTGCCATGTCCTGCTGCATGGACCTGTTCCGCAGGCGGAAGGCACGGCCCCATGAGTCCCTGGAGACCCTGCAGGAGGGCGGCTTTGACCCGCCCGCGGGGAGCCCCGGGCCTGAGGAGTCCCTCCTGCAGAGGGAGGAGCGCCGCCGCCTTCGCGGCTGTCTGG
>OMRS01000110.1 GCA_900313545.1 uncultured Eubacteriales bacterium
GCCATCCTCGAAAAGGATTACGATCAGGCGGGAAATGTCTGTGAGGAGCGCTATTATGGAAAGGACGGACAGCCGGTCATCCGCAGGCAGGGCTACGCGGGGATCCGCAGGACGTTCAATGAGAAGAAACAGGTGACCCGGGAAATCTATCTGGACGCGGAAGGACAGCCCATGGCCATGAAGAACGGGGCTGCCGCCGTGGAAAAGGAATATGATGCGTCGGGGAATGTGACCCTGGAGCGGTATCTGGATACGAATCTGCAGCCTGTTCGCATCAGCAAGGGATATGCCGAGGTGCGCAGGGAATACGACGGGAACAAACAGGTGATTTCGGAAACCTTCTATGATGAGAATGGGAACCAGATTGACGCCCCCTGACAGAGCGGCGGGGGAATATCGTGAGTTGAGGAGAGAAATATGCTGATTTCAGTCATCGTCCCCGTCTACAATGTGAAATCCTACCTGAACCGCTGCCTGGACAGTCTGCTGGCGCAGACCTTCAGGGACTTTGAAGCGATTCTGGTGGATGACGGCTCCACCGACGGCAGCGCGGAGATCTGCGACGAGTATGCCGCCCGGGATCCCCGCCTCCGCGTCATCCACAAGCCCAACGGAGGGCTGATTTCCGCGCGCAATGTCGGACTCATGGCCGCGCAGGGGGAGTATATCTGCCACGTGGACGGGGACGACTGGGCCAAGCCTGAAATGCTGCAGTATGTGCACGACCGCATCCGCCAGTCTCCTGTCCGGCTGGACATGGTGCTCTTTGCGGGGGACAACATCTATAATGACCGCGTGACCAAGACCCTCAATTCCCTGGAGGAGGGGCTGTACGACCGGGCCCGTCTGGAGGCGGAGGTGTTTCCCTACCTCCTGACGGATACCCGGAAGGGGTTCCGGCTGGGGAACGTGATCTATGCCCACACATGGGACAAGGCGATCCGCAGGGACCTGATGCTGGAGCACTACTGCAGGGAGGAGCGCATCCGGATGTTCACGGATGTGGGATTTGTGTATGAGTGCCTGGTCTATTCAAACCATGTGGACATCTCCAATGAATCCCTGTACTGCTACAACAAGGAGAACCAGCAGTCCCTCACGGCGGGAAAACGGAACTATCTGACGGAGAGCTTTTATCTGCTGGTGTCCTATCTTCAGAAGCATCTGGGCGGGGTCAGTCCGGCGCTTGAGCGGCAGGTCAATGAATATCCCGCGCTTCTGGTGATCCATGCCGCAGGACAGGAACTGGCGCACCAGGGCTTCTTTGAGGCGGTGCGGGCGATGCGGAAGGGACTTGAGCGTTCCCGGCTTCTGGAACTGATCGATCCAGGCCGGCTCCCGCGCAATCCCCGGATCCTGATCACCCTGCTGCGAAAGGGAATGACGGTTCCGGCCATGGTCCTGTGCGCGATCAAGTACCGGGACAGGCTCCGCGACATGCCGCGCCCCTGAACGGGACAATCACAGCGTCAAATCACCCCCTGATGGGACTGCCGGACCCTGGCACGTATGTGCGGGGGACTGTTAAGAGCCGGCGTTGCATCAGGGGGTTTGTCAAAAGGATGGAAAGGAGACAGGAAAATGGAAGTGGATCTCGTCGTTCTCTGGGTGGATGGAAATGACCCTCAGTGGCTGGAAGAGCGGAACAGATGCTCACAGGAGCAGCAGCGGGGCAGCGGGGCGTACCTGTTTCGGGACTGGGGACTCATGAAGTACTGGTTCAGGGCCATTGAAGCCTACATTCCCTGGTACCGCAGGCTCCATTTTGTGACATGGGGACATCTGCCGGAATTCCTGAATCCGGATCATCCAAAGCTGCATATCGTCAGGCATCAGGACTTCATGCCTCCGGAAAGCCTGCCCTGCTTTAATTCCATGGCTCTGGAAATGAACATCTTCCGGATCCCGGACCTTGCGGAGCATTTTATCTACTTTAATGATGATACCTTTATCACCAGGCCCATGGAGGAGGGACGCTTCTTTGACGGGAAGAGCGGCCTGCCTGCGCTGCAGTTTATCGAGCAGCCCCGAAGACTCATGGGAAAGCTGGACGCCCATGCCATCGTCTGTCTGAGGGGGCTGGGGGTCATCAACCAGTGGTTCCCCAAACGGAACACCCGTTTGAGCAGCTATCCGGGAAAGTACCTGAGCTTTCAGTATTCCTTCCGGGAGAACCTGAGAAACATTCTGCTCAAGCTGATGTTTCCGACATACTATGCGGGGTTTAAGGAATTTCATCTTCCCGTGCCCTACCTGAAATCCACGTTTGAGGAGATCTGGGAAAAGGAACCGCAGCTGCTTGAGGAAACGACCCTGCAGCATTTCCGCAGCGGAAACGAAGTGAACCAGTATCTGGCCAAATACTGGCAGATTGTCAGCGGAAGGTTTGTTCCCCGCAGACTCAGCGGCTTTTCCTCGGATATCCGGGATGAGAAGATGGAGATGCTGACTAGGCGGATCCGCGGACAGGAGCAGGAGATGCTCTGCCTCAATGATTCAACCCACGACGTGACTTTTGATGCCTGCGCCAGAGGGCTTCAGGAAGCGTTTGAACAGATTCTCCCCGGCAAATGCTCCTTTGAACGGTGAGGAAGGGGCCGCTGAAAGGGGGAAACGGGTGGAGGTTTGAAATCCAGCTTCTTTAACCACAGAATCCGTAAATATTAGGTTATATCACCCAATTGAAATGGGATAACGTCCAAAATATCCAATAAAATAAAGACGTTTTTCCTTGCAAACGTTCACCTAATGCGCTATAATAATATTAGGTGAACAGACTGCAGGCAAGGAGGAATATTATGGGCGAAAAGCTTTCGAGGTACACTGTTCCTGCTGAAATAAGAAAGTTGAAACCGACAGACATTCCATGTCTTTGGAAAACGATATTCTCTTCGGACGGTAACCCACATTATTATCTATATGAACAGAAACGTATTCCGGACCCTCGGAGACCTGGAAAGTTGAAGAATGCCAGTGGAGCATGTATCGGCAAATTTGAAGGTGGGTCTCTTGTCATGAATGAGAAAGGGAGAACCCTGTATCCGGA
>OMRS01000400.1 GCA_900313545.1 uncultured Eubacteriales bacterium
CCCTCCGGTCCCGTTCTGCAGCTGCAGCACTGACCAGATACGATTAAAATTCGTAAACAAGAGCCGCATACGCGGGCAGATTCAGCTCAAGATACTGCGGTTTCCAGTCGCAGTCGCCTGTCTTCGCCTTGATGCTCTTTTTCACCACAGCGCCGCCGAGACCGCCATACTGCTCATCCGCGCTGTTCAGCAGCAGCTTGTAGGTCTTGTTCTTCGGCACGCCCACGCGATAACCCTGGTACTCCACCGGTGTCAGGTTCAGGATGAAGAGGATGCACTTGTCGTCGTCCGGTGTCTTGCGGAAGAAGCTGTAAATGCTCCTGTCCTTGTCGTCCGCGTTGATCCACTCAAAGCCGGCCCAGTCATTGTCAATCTCATGCATGCAGGGATATTTGCGGTAAATCTTCAGGAGTTCAGCGAAGTACTTCTGCATGCCGCTGTTGAGCTTGTTCTCCAGCAGGAACCAGTCAAGCTCCCTGGCCTCGCTCCACTCGCGCTTCTGTCCGAATTCCTGGCCCATGAAGAGAAGCTTCTTGCCGCTGTGTCCCATCATGAATGTGTATCCGACCCTCAGGTTGGAATACTTGTCCACTTCGTAGCCGGGCATTTTCTCGACCATGGAGCAATTCAGGTGGACGACCTCGTCGTGGGACAGCGGCAGGATATAATTCTCGGCACTGTTGTAGCTCATGGCGAAGGTCATCGAGTAATGAGAGCCCCTGCGCATGATAGGATCAAGCTTCATGTACTCGCAGAAGTCATGCATCCATCCCATGTTCCACTTGAAGGAAAATCCGAGTCCGTCCGTTCCGATATCGCTGGTGACGTTCGGCCACGCCGTGGATTCCTCCGCGATGGTAAGAAACCCCGGATAGCTTCCCCTGACGACAGAATTCATATGCTGGAAGAACGCGATGGCGTCCAGGTTCGTGTTGCCGCCGTATTCGTTGGGAAGCCACTGGCCATCCTTCTTGCCATAATCCAGATAAAGCATCGACGCAACCGCATCGACACGGATTCCGTCCACGTGGTACTCACGGAGCCAGTAAAGGACATTGGCAATCAGGAAATTCTTTACTTCAGGCTTGCCGAGGTTGAATATTTTTGTTCCCCAGTCCGGATGTTCCCCTCTTCTCGGATCCGGATCCTCAAAGATGCACTGTCCGTCAAAGCGGGCAAGGCCATGGGCATCCGGGCAGAAGTGTGCCGGTACCCAGTCCAGAATAACGCCGATGTTGTTCCTGTGCAGCGTATCGACCAGGTACATGAAGTCACGCGGCGTGCCATATCTGGAAGTAGGCGCGTAATAGCCGGTTACCTGGTATCCCCAGGAACCGTCAAAAGGATGCTCCAGGATGCCCATCAGCTCTACATGCGTAAACGGCATCTGCCGGAGATAGTCCACCAGTCTGTCTGCAAACTCGCGGTAGTTGTAGAAGCCGTCGCTTCCGTCGGGATGCTTCATCCAGGACCCGATGTGGCACTCATATATCGCGATCGGGTCTTTGAAATAGTTTTTCTTGTCGCGCCCGCTCATCCATTTGCCGTCTGACCACTGGTAGTCTCCCAGCGCTATGGTCCTGGATGCGGTGCCCGGGCGAAGCTCCGCCCAGTTCGCAAAAGGATCGGCTTTATAAATCTTGTCGCCGTCCGGTGTCTGAATCAGGTATTTGTAAAGTTCACCCTCGCCAACGCCGGGAATAAACAGCGTCCAGATGCCGATCGGCCCGACTTTCGTCATCGGGTGCTGCTCTTCGTTCCATCCGTTGAACGTCCCGACCACATGTACACTGGCGGCATTCGGAGCCCATACACCGAAAAACATGCCGTCGACTCCGTCTTCACAGGAAGGATGCGCACCAAGCTTTTTATAGATGTCGTAATGCGTACCCTGTCCGAAAAGATAGCAGTCATCCTTTGAGACAAAGACCTTCTCTTTCTTCGGTGCCTGCACCGCGACTGTCTTTTTTACCGTTTTCGTGTTAGCCATATTTCATTTACCCCCGGTTCCTGCGGACAGCCGGAATAACCAGGCCGGCTGTCGCCCTTTTTAGTAATGCTGAAAATCCTTTTCATGAAGGATGATGCGGTCATCCTTATCATAGCGGTTGTTTGTGATCACCTCAAGAAGCTTGTCCGGCGTCTTCCTGGACGCGTAGGAAATCGCCTCGTCGACGATCTCCCTCACTTCCTTCATGGTGACGTGGTGATCCGGCGTCTGCATGGAGGCGATTCTTGAGCTCAGCGCCATCTGGCCGAACTCATCAATGCTGTAATCCTTTGATTTCGCGTACTCCAGTCCATATCCCACAAGCGCCTTGTCGTTGAGCGGCTTGATCTCGATGGTGATATTGAAGCTGCCAAGATACTGCCCGTACTGCTTTACGAACGGTTCCATGGCCTTCTTGGAATCCAGCAGGATGACGATCAGTCCGTGATCCTTTTCTTCCAGCTCAACCTGCAGGTCCTGCAGTATCTCCTCCGACATCGCGGAAGCGTTTTCCACGATGAGGGCGCCGTTTTCGATCTGCGCGATGGTCGCAGCGAGCTTTCTGGTGGAGAGCTTGCTGAGCGCCGTGCCGGACGCTTTCGCGATCTTGCCGGTGAAATTGCTGTCGCCTCTTCTCTGCATCTCAAGCAGGCCCTGCGCCACTCTTCGTCCCGTCGCTTCTCCGCCGATGACGATGACATTGCCTGTGTATGAAGCAAGGCTGATCTTGTCAAGCGCGTTCACCAGCTGCGCGCGGTTCTCGCGAACAACACAGAAGGGTCCGAAAATTTTCTTCTCCTCCGGGCTCAGGACACGTCCTGCAGGTCTGTGCGGTTCATCTTCTCCGTCCTGCTCCGGCTCCTGGTCAGATCCGGCGAGGTCTTCTTCGCCTCGCTCCGCTGCAGGCGTTTTGCTCTGCGGCGCCTCAGGTTCGAATGTCTCCTGCGGTTCAGGCTGTTCGTACGTCCGG
>OMRS01000401.1 GCA_900313545.1 uncultured Eubacteriales bacterium
AGAGGGGGCATCTTCCTTGTCGCCGTCCGGGCTGTCACTCTGCTGATCTTCAAACTGCTCATCGGAGCTGTCTTCCGGTGCAGCGGCAGGCTCTTCAGTCGCGTCATCACCTGATGCATCGTTGGACTGCTCAACGAGGTGATCGTCCGATGTGTCGGAAGATTCCTCAACGGGGTGATCGTCCGGTGTATCGGAAGATTCCTCAACAGGGTGATCGACCGATGTATCGGCCGGCTGCGGTGCAGGGGTCTCCTCAGATGCATCGGCAGACACCTCGACTGGCTTGGGCTCAGGTTTGTTATCCGTCACAGCGGTCAGATCTTTTTCTCTGCCTGAATCGGACTGGGAATCGGGCTTCTGCATGGGCTCGGCTTTGGAATTCAGAGGCGCAACAACCTGTTGAACCTCCGCTTTGCTCTGAACAGGCTGGGAAAGATGATCAGGTGATGACTGGTTCGTCACCGTATGCTTCGAGGCATCTTTTTTACCGCCATGATTCGAAACAACAGGTGTCTTCTTTGTTTCCTGAGAACTGTTCGGGACACCCCAGAAGTATTGTGCCATCCTCGGACCTTCAAAAGCCGCCGCACCGAACAGAAGACCCAGCGGGGCGCTCATCATATTGACGCTGAATCTGAACCAGTCGCGCCTGATCCTATAGTCCTGATATGCACCCATCCAGAGAATAGGTTCCAGATAAGACAATGCTTTTCACCTCCAAATAATCAAATTCCAGATGCGTCGTTCCATGATTGGGTGATGATGATTGAAGCCTCCCGTGTTTCGGCAGACGATAACTCTCTGCGGTCAAAGCCTGCTGCAGGATGCTTTTCCATGAGACTGACCGCAGGATCATCATTATCTGCCGCCTTCTTTGAAACGAACATCGGAACAGGAACACAAGCGGGTGCAATTGTGCAGGGCTGCTCAGTCCCGGAGTTGTCCTCCGCCCCGTTTTCAAAGAATTTGTGGCTTCAATGTCATTACATGTGTGATACGTATTTGCGGGATCAGGCATTTTTCATCCACCCCGAACGCTCCTGTGTCACCCTCGGCTTTTTTCACAAGGACCAGAAATGAGGGGGAGTTCAGTCATTCAATGAACGGCCGGAGACGCTCCGGGCGGGATGATATCGCCTGGCTGCTGAATACCCTATCACCCATATGATACATGACAGCGAAAAAGAAGGCAATCATTTTGCAGATGACTTCTGCAATTTTCTGCGCCAGGTGATAATGCGCACAGTTATCCGGTACTGTAGTGGATATTCAAAGTCGACACGAACATGAAGCAAAGGAAATGCCTCGCCATCAGTTTGAAAGGCCGCTCCAAATCGGATAATAACGCCAAAGAGGTACGAAATGATCTACGATAACATCTCCCGTGCCATATTTATCGACCGGCCGAACCGCTTTGTCGCCCATGTTGACATTGACGGAGCTGTCGAAACCGTTCATGTGAAGAACACGGGCCGCTGCAAGGAAATCCTTCTTCCCGGGGCGGAGGTGTGGGTGACAGCATCGGCAAATCTGTCAAGAAAAACGCGGTATGACCTGGTTGCTGCGCGAAAGGACAGCGGCCTTTTGATCAACATCGACAGCCAGGCACCGAACAAAGTCGTATATGAGTGGCTGATCAAACAGGATTATGATGAGATTGTGCCGGAATATGTCTTCGGAAAATCCAGAATCGATTTCTGTCTGGAGAAGGACGGACGGCGTATCCTGATGGAGGTCAAGGGCTGTACTCTGGAAATCGACGGCAAGGGGTATTTCCCGGATGCGCCGACAGAGCGCGGCGTGAAGCACATCCGGGAACTGATCAAAGCCCGGGAAAGCGGATACCGCGGCATTCTCGCTTTTGTAATCCAGATGGATGGTGTCAAAGAAGTTGCGGCCAACGTACAGACCCATCCGGAATTCGGTGAAGCGCTGAAAGAGGCGGAAGATGCCGGGGTGCAGGTGCTGTTTCTGCCGTGTCATGTGGAGCCGAACACGCTTGAAATCCTGCCGGGAATCAGGGCACCCGAATGATCCGTACGGGTGCATTCTGTCATTCGGCGGCGGATGTGCAGCCAAGGGACAGGTCCATGAACGGGTCGGGCTGAAACTCATGATGAGCGGAAAACGCCTTGAAAACGTGCTCTGGAGCGTGACCCGAAGCAGCTCGGCAGATGACGGAGCCGCAACACATGCAGGGCATGATGTTCTGCATTGTCTGAATGAGGAGACCGAAAAGGCCGGTTTCCATGGGCGCAAAGGCAAAGAATGGAAGCTTCGGCGATGCCGCGAATCGCTCAAGGAATAAACTGAAGAGCAGAGAACCTGAGAGGCAGTCAATGCCTGACTCAGGTTCTCTGCTGCTTTCGAGGGGACAGGCTTCAGATCACGGGTATCCGGCATGACTGCGGGGACCCGGCTGCAGTCACCGGCGAGGGCTTATGGTCAAATGAAGCAGAATCAACCATATGGGCAGGATGACCGCTTCCTGCGGACAGGTGGATCGATGAAAAAAGGGAAGTGCACGAGGCACTTCCCGAAGGAACATGGGAATTATTTGGCGTAAGCGGCAGCGGTTTCACCGGCAATGTGACCAAAGACGGTAAAGTCGCACACTGCATTGCCGCCCAGACGGTTGGCACCATGCACGCCGCCGGTGACCTCACCTGCAGCAAAGAGACCCGGAATCACCTTGCCCTCCGTGTTGAGAACGGCGGTAGAGGGATCGATGGCCAGACCACCCATGGTGTGGTGGATGCCGGCAGTGACCTTGACGGCATAGTAGGGAGCGGTATTGAGAGGATTGGCGAAGGAGGTACGTCCAAAGTCCGGATCGCTCTTGGCTTCCACCTTGCTGTTCCAGTCATTCATGGTCTGTGCAAAGGTGGCGGGATCAAGGGCAAGCTCGGCGGCCAGTTCTTCATAGGTATCTCCGGTGAAAGTGAAGCCGCGGGTGATATAGCCCTGGATGACGGCGCTGGCGTCCACCATGGCCTGGTCCACAATCAGCCAGCTGAAGGAGCCGGTCTGGGCAATTTCAGCAGCGGAGACCACATCGCGGGTACCCACTTCATCGATGAAACGCTTGCCTTCGGCATTGACAAGGATAGCGCCGTCGCCGCGCAGGCCTTCGGTGATCAGGGCAGCGGTGTCAGCCTGTACTGTGGGATGAATCTGGATCTGCTCAAGGTCCACAGTGGCGGCGCCGACAGCCTTGGCCATCTCGATGCCCTGGCCCTGCGCACCTGCGGAGTTGGTGGTCATGAAGCCCTCGAGGGCAGGATTGTAAGCCGCAACCATTTCCAGATTGGCGCCGAATCCGCCGGTGGCGAGGATAACGGCCTTGG
>OMRS01000226.1 GCA_900313545.1 uncultured Eubacteriales bacterium
GTAACCGTTGCGGATGCTGGAGCGGAACTGGTGAGTGTTTACGACAAATCCAGAAAGCTGGAACGGATCTGGACGGGAAATCCGGAGATATGGAACCGGCATGCCCCGGTTCTGTTCCCCTTTGTGGGGAAGGTGGCGGGCGGCAGATACCGCATCGGCGGGCAGGAATACACAATGAAGACCCAGCATGGCTTTGCCCGGGACAGGAATTTCACCTGCCTGAGTGCCTCTGCACAGGAGGTGGTGCATCGCCTCTGCGCAGATGAGCAGACGCTTGCCATCTATCCTTATTCCTTCTGCCTGACCATTCGCCACCGCCTTGATGGAAGACATCTGCAGGTGGAATGGACGGTTGAAAATGACGGCAAAGAGCGGATGTACTATTCCATTGGCGGGCATCCGGGCTTTCTGCTTCCTCCCGGAATCCGCAAGGAGGACTGCTTCCTTCTGTTCCCGGAGGCGGATACGCTGCGGTATATCAGTGCAGATCCGGCGGGTTTTGCCCTCACAGGCAATGTCAGGACGCTGAAACTGGTTGACGGGCGGATACCTTACGGGAAGGACATTCCCGATACCTGGATTTTTGAGGATGGACAGGTCCGGCGCGTAGGGATTGCGACCCCTGACGGAAGCCCCTATGTCCGGATGGACTGCGCCCAGTTCCCCATGCTTGCGGTCTGGGCGAATCCTGCGGGACCGTTTATCTGTCTTGAGCCCTGGTTTGGACGTACGGATGACGAGGGCTTTGAAGGAAGCATCGATCAGAAGAAAGACATCCAGATGCTGGAACCGGGAGAGCGGAGGGAGATTTCCTATTCCATGGAGTTCTGCTGATGCATTCCGGCGGAGATGAGCGGAAAGAGGTGAAAACAGATGGAACCCAGAAGATATGTCGTCGAACGGATCGACGGGGATTACGCATGGCTCAGGCGGACGGATGTCCCGGGGGAGGAGCCGATTCTGGTGGCCCGGGCGCTGCTGCCTGAAGGCATAGAGGAGGGAACGCAGCTGCAGCGGATCCTTCTCGAATACGAAATCATCGGGGAATAAGTCTTTCGATTCGTTTTAAGTTCGTTTAAGGTTAGGCTGATATACTCTCATCGTTCCCGAGAGGAACATATCCGACAGGACATCCTGTCATCACAGAAAAGGAGTGTATCAACATGAAGAAAAACCTTTTTAAATCCCTGATTGCAGGTGTGCTGGCCCTGACCCTGATCTTTGGCGCCATGGCTGTCGCAGAGAACACCGCAGATGCTGCAGCTTCATCCCAGACGGAAACGGGCGCAGCCGACGCTGCAGCTTCATCCCAGGCGGAAACGGGCGCAGCCGATGCAGCTGCGGCTCAGGCGGAGCAGGAGGCATTCTCCGAGGCCGTGAACGCTCTGAGAAATGCCCGGCAGAAAGCCGCAAAGCAGGAACTCGAGACGGAAATCAAGGGCTATGTGGCAGCGGGCGAGATGACTCAGGAACAGGCTGACCTGCTTCTCAGGCGCATCGAGGAGCGCCAGGCCCAGCGCAGCTCCCGTCAGTCCGAAAGGAAAAATGCGCCCGGCATGGGCAGAAACAACGGCGGACAGGCGGGCTGCCCCTCCATGAATGGAAACGGCGGACAGCCGGGTGGCCGCGGAATGGGAAGAAACAACGGCGGACAGAAGGGCGGCCGCGGAATGGGAAGAAACAATGGCTTTGGCAGACCGACGGGCGGCTCTGACGCGAACCGGTTCTGATTGATCTGACAAACAGGCGCTATCCTGATGGGGTGGCGCCGTTTTTCCGTATCAGAAATGTCTGTTAGGGGAGGAGAGAAAGAAATGAGACTGCTTTTTGCTGAAGATGATCCGGACCTGGGGGAAGCGGTACGGATCCTGCTGGAACGGTCGGGGTATTCCGTGGATATGGTGGACAACGGGGAGGATGCCCTGGACTATGCTCTTGAGGGGGATTATGACGGACTGATCCTGGACTGGATGATGCCCGGAAAGGATGGCGTGACGGTCCTTGAAGACCTGCGCCGCAGGGGAGTGTCGGTCCCGTGCCTGATTCTCACTGCCCGGGACGCGGTGGAAGACCGGGTCCGGGGGCTGGATGCGGGTGCGGATGACTATTTGCCAAAGCCGTTTGACACGGGGGAGCTGCTTGCACGCGTCCGGGCCATGCTGCGCAGGAAGGCGGATTATTCCCCGGACATTCTGAGCTTCGGTGGAGTTGAACTGGACCGCTCCGAAATGGAACTGCGAAGAGGCGGCTGTTCGGTGAAACTGAACAACAAGGCCTATCAGCTCATGGAGATGCTGATGTCCCAGCCGCATGTGGTGCACAGCATCGACCGGATCATGGAAAAGGTCTGGGGCTGGAACTCGGATGCGGAAAGCAGCGTGGTCTGGGTCAATATTTCCTTCCTGCGCAAAAAGCTCTCTGAGCTCCAGGCACAGGTGGAGATCCGTGCCACCCGGGGAGTGGGGTATTCCCTGGAGGAAAAGGCATGATCCGGGAAATCAGGCGGAAGTTTATCCGGATCGCTGTGCTGGTGCTTTCCCTGGCCATGGTGACCGTCACCCTGGTCATCAATCTGGTCAACTGGGTGAATGTGCGCTCAGAGCTTCGGGAAACGCTGGAGTATCTCAGCGTGAATACGAGGATGGACAGTGGAAGGGGAAAAATCCAGGAGCGGCCGGGACGCGGCGGCTTTTCCCGGCACATGCGCAACACCTTCAATGAATCCCGTTTCTTTTCCGCCACCGTCCTTTCCGGGGGGCGGATCCTGCTTGGGGATGTATCCATGGTGGAGGAAGAGGATGAGGACACCCTGCGTGACCTTGTTGAAAAAGCCAGCAGCAGCGGACGCGAGGAAGGACTTCTTGGAGACTACATGTTCCGGGAAAACTCACAGCGGGAAGGGATCTGGCAGGGGGTATTCCTGAACTGTGAAACCCGACTGACCAATGTGCGGCGCCTTGCAGTGATCTCCGCGCTGGTATGTCTTGGATGCATTGCGCTCTCCGGGCTGCTGGTGGCTTATTTCAGCCGCCTGGCCATCCGTCCGCTGATTGAAAATGCGGTTCAGCAGAAGCAGTTTATTACCGACGCGGGTCATGAACTGAAGACGCCACTCACCGTAATTTCCGCGAATATGGACGTGCTTTCCCAGGATCTGGGAGATAACCCGTGGGTGCGCTCGACACGAAAGCAGGTGGCCTCCATGCGCCAGCTGGTCAGCGAGCTCATCTATCTGTCCCGCATGGATGAAGAGGATGCCCATCTGCAGATGGAGCGGCTGGACCTGTCCACTCTTGTCAGGCAGGAGGCGGAACCTTTTGAGGGAATGGCAGAGTTTTCCGGGAAAAGGATGCTCATGGAAATTAAGGAGGGCGTGTTCATTCAGGGAGACCGGGCAGCATGCCGGCGCATGGTCTCCGTGCTGTGTGACAATGCGGTCAAGTACGCGCCAACCGGGGATGAAATCCATCTGGGACTTGGCAGGGAGGGGCGCAGTGTGCGTCTGACGGTGGAGAACGGCGTGGAGAACCCCCTGGAGGAGGAGACCCTGCGGCACCTCTTTGACAGGTTCTATCGGGCGGATCCTTCCAGAAGCCGAAAAAACGGCGGCTACGGGATCGGACTGTCCGTGGCCCGAAGTATCGCCCACCGGCATGGCGGGGAAATCCGGGTTTGGCAGGGAGACGGCAGGATCTCCTTTGCCGTGACGTTCCCTGTGACTGCTTTTCGCGGGACGGGGAAAGGGCAGGAATCAAAGGCAGAGGAAAAAATGGATATCCGTGAATGCTGAACGGGATCGTCAGATGCAGAGCTGTCACTACAGGGGACGGGAGGAAACAGCTTTCAGGAAGCCTGCCCGTGCTTTTCCTGATTTTGCGCAATCCCCGGGGAACACGTTGTTACGACCGACAGACGGGGATCAGCAGGGAAAACGGGAGGCCATGCCGGTTGTGCGGGGGAATGCAGGAACTGTGAAGATGGAGGAAAAATGATGCATAATACTGTTCGTCGGGCGGAAAAGCGGGATATCCCCGCCATCATGGAACTGCTGAAGCAGGTCAATCGGGTCCATGCCGAGGGGCGTCCCGATCTGTTCAAGCTGACGACGAAATACTCGGAAGAAGAACTGGCTGTCCTTCTGGAGGATGACCAGAAGCCTGTCTTTGTCTGCACGGACAGCGAGGGACGGGTGCTCGGGCATGGATTCTGCGCGATGCAGCGTCCTGACAACCCCAGACTTCTGAGTGACATTCTGACGCTGTATATTGACGATATCTGTGTTGATGAGACCGCACGGGGGCGTCACGTGGGGAAAATGCTCTACGAACAGATTGTGGCCTATGCCCGTCAATGCGGCTGTTACCATATCACGCTGAATGTATGGACCTGCAATCCTGGAGCCATGAGGTTTTATCAGAGCCTTGGCCTGGTCCCCTATAAGATCGGAATGGAGATGTTGCTGTGAAGTTCGGTTCACCTGAAGCGGAAATCTGAGGCGGGGTCTCCATGCAGGGAAAAGCAGAAGTCAGCTTCGCAACCGGTTGTAAAGAGCTCCGGCAGGATTCCATGCATAATCTGTGAGGACGGACGTTTCCCTGTGATAGCGTCAGTTCAAGAGGTGTCGTATGTGTAAATACATAACTTGTCCGAATGAAGCGGATTTGTGGATATTGCGAAGCAATCCATATTCCCATTCGATTATGCGTGATATATGCAGGGAAGCATCGTCCGTGTTGCAATTTATCGTTATGGTTCGTCCTTGACGCTGAGTCAGATGCCTGACTGTTCGTCATCTGACTTCAAAATTGCTGGTGTTTTACCTGTTTATCGTGTTGCTGATATTTGGTGTATTAAGGCAACTGATTACGGCGTCGAATGATGAGGGATTGATCCGCGTTTCCTGCAGACAGGTTTTTAGGTAGACTGTTCCTGCGGTCTAAAGGCAAATAAGATACTTTTTCGGATGAATCATATAGATGAACCTGAATCGGGAAGACGCAAATATAGAGAAAAATCCTGGTTGCGCTTCGAGTAGGACCTGAACTGAAAAGGACAGAGACTGCTGCAGATATGATGAAACACCGGAGAATACTGAAAAGGATTTGAGCCAAATGAAGAGGAGCAGTCTGATCCGAAATGAGGGACAAGGTGAGCATTTCCGATCTGTATCAGAGAAATTCGGTTGTTGTCAGACAGGATTTCTGTTATAATCCAAATGAAAAATATATTAAAAACAAAAATCAATATAATTGCGTAAATGTCAGTTCTATAATTGATTAATGTGTATTGCCTTTTGCCCGGCCATTATCATAGAGAAAGGAAACAGATGAAAATGAAGCATTTATCTGCCCTGCTGCTTGTTCTGCTTCTCACCTTTCCTATTTCCTTCGCCGCATCGGAGACTTTGGAGGAACTGACGCATTCAGGGGTCTGCCTGACCGAATCGCAGGAATGGTGGCTGGAAACACTGGAAGTGATTGCTCCTCTCTGGGATCGCCTTCAACTGGTCGAATTGCCGGACCAGTCATGGTTCCGGGTTTATGCGCTTCCAGAGAACGTATACGCGCTGTTTGAATACAAACAGTCAGAAGGGGTCATATCTTATCTCATCATCGGAGAAGAATCCGCCCTGCTCTGGGATACGGGACTGGGAATCGGGAATATCCGCTCCTGCGTGGAGAAACTGACCGATCTTCCGATTACCGTTCTGAACTCTCATGAACACTTCGATCATATCGGGGGCAATGCACAGTTTGATCGTGTGATGTGCTACAACGATGAACACACCATCAAGACGCTGACCCAGGGAATATCGCATGAGGAGAAGATTGGGTATATCATTCCCGAGGAAATTGTGGAGCCGCCGGAAGATTTTTCTGAAGATACGTTCTTTACTGCAGGTAAAGCGCCGACAGCCACTGTGGAAGACGGTCAGGTGATTGACCTTGGCGGCAGGCAGCTGGAGGTTATGTATACGCCAGGCCATACTGATGTGTCCATCATACTGATAGATGAGAAGAACAGCCTGCTGTTTACCGGGGATACATGGTATCCCGGCTTGCTTTACGGTCTCTATGAGAATTCCGTGTCTGACTATGTGGAAAGCATGCACAGAATCGAAAGAGTCATGAAGGAAAAAAACATCCGGCAAGTCTATGGCTCCCATAACGCGATCCTTCCCGGTAATGAAATGATCCATGAGACAACTGTTTTTTTTGAAGATATTTTGAATGGAAAGGTCGATTATGAAGAAATAAGCGGATTTCGATATTATTCTTTGAACGAGCGACTTTCCTTCATTCTGAGGATGCCTGATGCTGATATTTCTTTTCTTATATCATCTGACATGGTAGAATAAATATCGAAAAGATCCGGAAAAATGATTGCCTGAAGACCCAAAGATGGGTATAATCTAATTCAAACAGAGCTCCTTTTGCTTTGCTTTTTTGAGCAGTCGCAATGTACAGCAGGAGTTCTGTTTTTCTGTATATCGGAATCCCCGTATGCTGCGCTGCAGAGGAAAAGCCCCGGGCTTATGACGGCGGAAACTGCGGAGGATGCCGGAATATGCACAGGTCTGCGCATGTTCCGGCATCCTCCGGGATGGAAAGGAAGAGTCAAGATGATCCTTAAGGAACCCATGGCCTTCGGCAGCGATGGAGCTGTCCGTATGCTGCATATCTGGCTGCCGGAGGATTATCACCGGAGCGGGGAACGGTATCCGGTGATGTACTTCTTTGACGGCCATAACCTGTACCTGGACAGCGATGCCACCTTTGGCAAAAGCTGGGGAATGGCCGAATTCCTGTCCGGATGGGACAAGCCCATCATCATGGTGGGAATGGAATGCGCACATGAGGGGAATGATCGCCTGAGCGAATACTCGCCCTTCCCGGTGAGATGGGGCTCCGGTCAGATTGCTCCCCGGGGAGAGGAGACCTTCCGGTGGATCCTGGAAAAGGTCAAGCCCGCCGTTGATGCGTCCTTCAGGACGATTCCGTTCAGGGAATGCACGGCCATCGGCGGTTCCAGCATGGGCGGACTCATGGCGGTGTACGGGGTCACGCATTACAACCGGTGGTTCTCCAAGGCCGCCTGCGTCTCCTCAGCCATCGGGATGTGTGCCCCGCCCCTGTACCGGGACATCGACCGCTGCAGCATCGATGCGGATACACGGGTGTTTCTTTCCTGGGGAACCAGGGAAGCCCGCGGGGTGAAGGATGAACACGCCGTCGACCGTTCAAGCGCGACCTACCGGAACAACCGCGCGGTGGCCAACAAGCTGAACCGGAGCGGCGCCTGCGTCCGACTGCTGTGCCAGGTGGAGGGCGGCCACTGCGAGGCGGACTGGGAGAAACAGATCCCCCTGTTCATGCCTTTTCTCTGGCAGAACCGGGATGAAGGGCTCATGGAATGAGGCCTGCTCCCGGAAGCAGGAGGGACGATCCTTATGGAGATCATCAGGGAGAAGAAGATGGATGGACAAAAGAAGACGCACTCCGGCGGGGAGATGAGGAACTGCTTTGAGGCAAAGGACCCTCTCGTGCATACGGAAACGGAGATCAAGCTGCTGGTGGAGATGCCGGAGGACAGAACCCTTGAAAACTGGTCGAGGGGAGACCTGGTACAGACCTACCTGACCAATCCTGAGGTTATGGAACGGGTGCGCTCGTGGACGGAGAACGGGGTGACCTGCTATACCCACACCATCAAGCAGGGATCAGGGATCAGTCATCTGGAACGGGAGGAGGAAATCTCCCGGGAAACCTACGAGGCGCTGCTTGAGCGGGCGGACCCGCAGCGCGTACCGGTGGTCAAGACTCGCTGCAGGCTCAACTGGCAGGGATTCTGCTATGAACTGGACATCTATCCCCAATGGACACGACAGGCAGTGCTGGAAGTGGAACTGGAGCGGGTGGACCTGCATCCTGCGCTTCCTCCGGGAATCCGCATGATCCGTGACGTCACCTTTGAGGACGCATACAGCAATTCAAGCATGGCCCTGCGGATGCCCCCGGAGGAGGGCAGGCAGAAGGTCTCTGACATGTGTGCAGGCAGTGAAGAGGAACCTTGACAGGAAGAATCCGAAGTACACAACGCAGGCACACACATCAAATTGTGTGCGCCTTCAAAAAAATTTGGATTTTCCGTCCGGAAGACTGGTGTTTCCTTCAGAATTCGGTAAAATGACGGATGAACATCAGATCGTGGTGCCCACAGGAGGAGTTATGTCCATAGTTGAGCGATTGAACCCGCATCAGACAGACGGAAGGAAAAAGATTCTGGTGGTGGATGATGAAGCCATTAACCGTGAAATCCTGGAGCGTGTACTGCGCAGCAGATATGAGATTCTGACTGCCGAAAACGGAGAGCAGGCACTGGAAATGCTGCGCTCCCGCGGGGAAGAGATCGACCTGGTGATGCTGGACCTGAGCCTTCCGGACATGAGCGGTATCGATTTTCTCCGGAAGGTGAAAGAGGACCGCAGGTCATCCGGTGCCGCCA
>OMRS01000403.1 GCA_900313545.1 uncultured Eubacteriales bacterium
CGCGCATCTTCCATGTACTCGGAAAGTACCGTTCCCGGATCGTGGCCCTGCGGGCAAACAACATCGCGCATCTGGAGACGGACGGGATTCCTCTGTGGGGCGGGCAGGGCCTCAACGTGACCAACCGGGAAAGCGCCCGCTTTTTCATAGGTGAGGGCTGCAGGCGGGTGACCCTGTCCTGTGAGCTGGGTGCCGCTCAGATCAGGGACATCCTGCAGGAGGACGGCGGCTTTGACCTGGAGGTCTACGGCAGGTCCCGGCTGATGCTCCTGTCCCACTGTCCGGTCAGGACCCGCTCCGGTGCCTCCTTTCATGACCCCGGGTGCCGTTTGTGCCGGGAGGCGCGTCCCGTTGAACAGCTGACCGACCGAATGGGGGCCGCCTTCCCGCTGGTTCGCGTGCGTATGTCCGACGGCTGTCGCATCCAGGTCCTGAATTCGGTGGTGACCGATCTGTCGGGGATGCCTCTCATGCCCTGCGGCTGGATTCTCCGCTTTACCGACGAGACGCCGGAGCGCTGCCTGGAGATCGTCCGTTCCTTTGCTTCCATGAAAAGGGGAGGAAAAGCACTTCACCTGCGCGTGCCCGGGGCGACCACCGGCCACTGGAAAAGAGGACTGGAATGAAGCCCGGGTTCCGCGGGCATCCTGCAAAGCCCTGTCCGGGAGCAGCGGCATTTTGTGCCCGACCGGAGACATCGGATGATTCCCATGCAGAGAACGCAACCCTGCTCCGGAAAATCATGACAGTTTAAAATACAGCTTTACAAAACAGGTTTAAATGGCTTATTGTTGACGTGCCGACACAAGCGCCCCGCGGGGCAGAGGAGGATAACATATGGACAATTCAATCGTAGACAGCGTAGAAAAACTTGAAGCCGCCATCCAAAGGGTCAGGGAAGCCCAGCGTGTGTATGCCACCTATTCGCAGGAACAGGTGGACCGGATTTTCCTGGCGGCTGCCACCGCGGCGGACCAGGCACGCCTTCCGCTGGCAAAAATGGCGGTGGAGGAAACCGGCATGGGCGTAGTCGAGGACAAGGTGATCAAGAACCACTTTGCCAGCGAATACATCTACAATGCCTATCGGAACGAAAAAACCTGCGGTATCATTGCAGAGGACAAAGCCTTCGGGATCAAAAAAATCGCTGAACCCATCGGCGTGATAGCGGCGGTCATTCCCACCACCAACCCCACCTCTACGGCCATCTTCAAGTCAATGATCGCCCTGAAAACACGCAATGGCATCATCTTCAGCCCCCATCCCCGCGCGAAGGCCTCGACCATTGCAGCGGCCAGGGTGGTGCTTGAGGCAGCCGTTCGTGCCGGCGCGCCGGAAGGAATCATTTCCTGGATCGACGTGCCCAGCCTGGAGATGACCAACACCCTGATGCACGAAGCGGATATCATCCTGGCCACCGGCGGCCCGGGCATGGTAAAATCGGCCTATTCCAGCGGCAAGCCCGCCCTGGGCGTGGGTGCCGGAAACGTTCCGGCGCTCATCCATGACAGTGCGGACATCGTACTGGCCGTCAATTCCGTGATCCATTCCAAAACCTTTGACAACGGCATGATCTGCGCTTCCGAGCAGAGCGTCATCGTGATGGATTCCATCTATGACCGTGTCCGCACGGAATTTGCCCGCCGGGGATGCTGGTTCCTGCGTGAGGGGGAGATTGACAAGGTCCGCAAGACCATGATCATCAACGGCAGCCTCAATGCGCGCATCGTCGGCCAGAGCGCCTGCCGCATTGCGGAACTCTCCGGGGTTACGGTACCTGAAGGCACCAAGGTTCTCATCGGCGAAGTGGAATCCGTGGAGCTGAGCGAGGAATTTGCCCATGAAAAGCTGAGCCCCGTCCTCGCCATGTACCGTGCCCGCGACCTGGAGGACGCCTTTGCCAAGGCGGACCGCCTGATTGCGGACGGCGGCTACGGCCATACAGCCTCCCTGTATGTGGACAGCACCACCCATCCAGAGGTGCTGGATGCCTTTGCCGCGCGGATGAAGACCTGCAGAATCGTGGTCAATACCCCCTCCTCACAGGGCGGCATCGGCGACATCTACAATTTCAAGCTTGCTCCGTCTCTGACCCTTGGCTGCGGCAGCTGGGGTGGGAACTCCGTCAGCGAAAACGTGGGCGTCAAGCATCTGCTCAACATCAAAACTGTCGCTGAAAGGAGACAGAACATGCTCTGGTTCCGTGCACCCGAAAAGGTTTATATCCGGAAGGGCTGCCTGCCCGTGGCCCTGGACGAGCTGAGGACCATGGGGAAAAAGAAGGCCTTTGTGGTCACCGACAGCTTCCTCTATCACAACGGCAATACCCAGCCCATCACCGACAAGCTGAACGAAATGGGCATCGCCCACGCCACCTTCTTCGACGTGGCGCCGGATCCCACCCTGGCCAGCGCCAAGGCCGGTGCGGAGCAGATGCGCCTGTTTGCCCCGGATGTCATCATTGCTCTGGGCGGCGGCTCCGCCATGGATGCTGCCAAGATCATGTGGGTGCTCTACGAGCATCCTGAAGTTGATTTCATGGACATGGCCATGCGCTTCATGGATATCCGCAAGCGCATCTACACCTTCCCGAAGATGGGTGAGAAGGCGTATTTCATCGCCATCCCGACGTCGGCCGGCACCGGTTCCGAGGTCACTCCGTTCGCGGTCATCACCGATGAGAAGACGGGGACCAAGTATCCGCTGGCGGATTATGAGCTCCTTCCGAACATGGCTATCATCGACACCGACTTCCATATGACGGCGCCGAAGGGCCTGACTGCGGCTTCCGGCATCGATGCCGTGACGCACGCGCTGGAGGCGTACGCTTCCATGATGGCGACGGATTACACGGACAGCCTGGCGCTGCAGGCGCTGAAGATCATCTTTGAGTATCTGCCGCGGGCTTACGAGAACGGCCTGACGGATGTGGAAGCGCGCGAGAAGATGGCAAATGCCGCGACCATGGCGGGCATGGCGTTTGCGAACGCGTTCCTGGGCGTATGCCACTCCATGGCGCACAAGCTCGGCGCGTTCCACCATATCGCGCACGGCATTGCGAACGCGCTCCTGATCGATGAGGTGATGCGCTTCAACGCGGCGGAGGTCCCGGTCAAGATGGGCACTTTCCCGCAGTACGACCACCCGCATACACTTGCGCGGTATGCGAAGGTCGCGGAGGAGCTTGGCTGCAAGGGCCGCAATGATAAGGAGAAACTGGAGAACCTGATCAAAAAGATCGACGAGCTGAAGAAGAAGATCGACATCAAGCCGACCATCCGTGATTATGTGCCGGATGAGAAGGATTTCCTTGACCGGCTGGATGACATGACGGAGAAGGCCTTTGATGATCAGTGCACGGGCGCGAATCCGCGCTATCCGCTGATGAGCGAGATCAAACAGATGTATCTCAATGCGTATTACGGAACGAGGGAGGAGGTTTGACCATGAAACTTGATCAGATCATTGCGCAGCGTCCGAAGAAGACGGTCTACCGCGACGGGGATAAGTGCATTAAGGTGTTTGACGAATCCTACTCCAAGGCGGATATCCTGAATGAGGCGCTGAACACCGCCCGCATGGAGGAGACGGAGATCCATATCCCGAAGCTCCTTGAGGTGACCTCCATAGACGGCAGGTGGGCGCTGGTCTATGAATACATTGAGGGGAAGACCCTTGAGCAGATGATGGAGGAGCAGCCGGAGAAGAAGGATGAGCTCCTGGAGCGCTTTGTGGACATCCAGCTGTTTATCCAGTCCCACAAGTACCCGACGCTGACGCAGCTCAAGGATAAGATGCAGCGCAAGATCAGCCAGACTTCGCTTGACGCGACCACGCGCTATGAGCTGCATACGCGCCTTGGCGGCATGCCGACCCACAACAAGATCTGCCACGGGGATTTTGACCCGAGCAACATCATCATCACGAAGGACGACGTCCCGTACGTGATCGACTGGGCGCATGTCACGCAGGGCAACGCCTCGGCGGACGCCGCGCGGACTTACCTTGTGTTCTGCCTGAGCGGCGACGAGGAGACTGCAAAGAAGTACCTGCAGCTGTTCTGCAAGAAAAGCGACACTGCCATGCAGTACGTGCAGGAGTGGATGCCGATCGTGGCCGCCTCCCAGTCCGTGAAGGGCAATGAGAAAGAGCGCGAGTTCCTGCTGAGCTGGGTGAACGTGGTGGATTACGTGTAGGAAATTGAGAGAGTGCCGGCGCGGCGGCGCCGGCGGGCTCATTATCATTAAGCCTTTGGTATCAGGGGCGGCACCCGCCCGCGTTTAAGCGGGCGGGCAGCCTCAGATCAACAAATCTTAATAATATGCTGCCGTGGGTTCGGACGAAACAATCAAATTTCTTGATTTCGTCCGTGTTTTTTTCACCTCTCGCAGGATCTCTGATCCTTCCCGGCACCCCTTTTGCGGACGAAACAATCAATTTTCATAATTTCGTCCGTATTTTTTTCGCCTCTCGCAGGTTCTCTGATCCTTCCCGGCTCATTTTTTGCGGACGAATAAGATTGTTTTCTTGCTTTCGTCCGAAATTTACATTACTTTCCGGCTCTCTCCAGTTTCAATAGACATCTCTTTAATA